>JAIBDK010000089.1 GCA_024679435.1 Gammaproteobacteria bacterium
ATTTTGGACTGCGTTGCAGCCCTTGGAAAGGACTGGGCCATTCCCTGCGGGCTGCGCCTTGCCAAAATCGATTGTGCTGCGGCTGAACATTACCTTATTTTCCGCATGGACCACTAGGCAGTCATACGCCACTGCTGCAGGCCGGTGCTGATCAAGGCGATACCCAACACTACCCCGAGCATAACGGCAGAGCCCGCGCTTCCCAGGATGATTAGCAGCAGGCCAAGCCCGATGCTCGACCACAGCCCGATCTTGCGCAGCAAGGGCGGGTTGACTATCCCCGAATCGCGCAGGATCGACAGCCCGGTGATGCCGCTGAGGATGAGGCCGCCTCCAAGAATGACGGCTACTATCCATAGGGCCAGTTCCGGCCAGATCAAAATAACCAGGCCGGCAATCACCTGGGTCCAGGGGGCGAAAACGCTGACAGTGAATCCCTGCTTGCGTAAGGCACTGACGTAGAGCAGCGCCACGACGCCGCTGGCCAGCATCACGCCGCCGAGCATCATTACCGCCAGGGTTCCAAAAAAGTAAGGCAGGATGATCGCAGCTACACCGAGCAGGATGCTGGTAACAGCACTGAATTTCATGGAACTCACTGGGGCGCCTCCCTGGGAAATGCGGAATACAGTCGTATATCGGTGCATGTTAGTTGAACCCGGGTATTGATGTCACGCGCAACCGCCGATGGGCCGGGCATAAGGAGCACATCGATAGGGACTCTCGCTCCCGAAAGACTAGTTGGTCAACATAGAGCGGGACGCACACTCGAAGTCCTGGAGCCGGACGCACACTCCCATAATTGCGGCATTGGACTCGTTGGTTATTGACTCGGGTATCCGCGAAAAGCGTGCGTCCCACGCAGTACAGCCTGCTAGTTCCAACCAACGCCTCGCGCAAAAATCAAGAAATATGGGGTGAGAATTCGCCTAAGGGATCAAATCCTGGTGGGTATGAGGAGATCTTCTTGTAAAGATGTGGATGGTGTTGAGTGACTATGCCGGATTGCCCCGGCACTGATGCCTGCCAACCTGGCACACCGGCGAGTCACTCGCTACAACACTTCCATCAAGGGGATTAGCCGACTTTCATGCCTTCGATCAAAGTCAACGCACAAACCCCTGCGACATCGTTGCGATATTGTTCGCTCACGTCATCGACCCAGCCGGCCTCGGTCACAAAGGTGTCATGCTTCCAGCTGCTCAACTCTTTCATCGCCGCGAGCTTTTCGAGCTGCGGCTCTGCTTGCGCGACGCACAGAGGCGTAAATGCCTGGATGACCGCTGCCTTTGCGCTTGCTTTCTCCATTTGTCCTGCCGCTCCCGGTGTTATCCAGCCACCCCAGGAGAAACCGATTACTACCGCAGCAATCCCGCCACAGATCGTGCCCCATATCCCGGGCTTTACCCATTCAGGTATTTTCATTGTTGAACCTCTCATCATTGCTGGTTGTCGAAACCGGGAGGGGTCACCATTGAAGACCGCTAACCATCCATACACCGGCTGTTAATGCTATGCGAAACCTGCCGATCAGGATTTCTAGTTGGGAATTAATAAGCAAATAGAGAGGGGCAAGAGCGACCACCTTATACCTAATTCCTCCGGCAGGTCTGTTTTAATTTTCAGACAGGCTCTGCGCAAGCTGGTCCGGCGGCTCCCAAACATCGCCCAACCCCACCGGTTTCGTTTCAGATTCCACATGCTCTACTACAAGTTCGGAGTTATGGGGAGAGTTTACTTATCTCGAATTTGGCCCGGTGATGCATTAGGTAAACCGTCACCATAATTGCCCGAAAAACTTATTATGGTCCGGCATCATCGTATGCCACCTGAAGGGGCCGGATATACGTATGCAGTCGAGCCAACTGCCATTGACAGGTTACTTGCAAACGAGGGGGAGTCCATATACGGACGCTGAAATGCTCGGGACCAGGACTGCAATGTGCCCTAAACGGAAGCCTGGATATCGGTTAAGAACCCGATTTACTGGTGCAGGTTCAAATTCCTTGTACAAAAAAGTGCATGCCTTCCATATTCAGGATTGCATCACGCCCCCCTAATCTTGCAATCACTTCTGCCTGATCACTTCTGGCACATTCATCGACAACCTCGGGGTCAAGTATTTCGTACAATTTTACTTTGCAATCTTCGAGAATATGGCGATGGGATTCGGAATGTGCCAGATCCTCATCTTCCAAGGGATCGTTTTCAAGGTCGAACAATTGTGATTCGTGACCGGCATAATAAACCAGTTTCCATTGCCGGTGGCGTAACATAAAGAAACCCCTGGTGACACCGCCATCGTGGTACTCGCTGACAATCGCTCGATCCGGTGATGCATTATTTGCCAGTTCAAACAAGTTTTCACCGAGAAGGCTTCTCTCAGTTTCATTCAAAGAAATGCCGACACCCTCAAGAATGGTCGTGTAAAAATCGATCAACGAGGCATGGGTATCGACAACCTTTCCCGCAGGTATATCCGGTCCCGCAATAATGAGTGGTATCCCCGTGGCATCTTCGTACATCACCTGCTTGGTCCACATACCGTGATTACCGAGCATCTCGCCATGATCGCTGGTATAAGATATTCGTGTATCGTCGTTCAAATCCAATTCTGTCAGTACATCCATGATTTCACCAACCATATGATCGACGTATGAACAGAGGCCATAATAAGCCGCTATGGCCTTACCAATCTTATCTCCGACCATGTGATCCTTGTAATTGAAGAAGCTATAAAGCTCCTTGAGTGTCGGGTGGATCGGTGATTCGTCTGCATGGTGCGGAGCGGGCATTTTCTCGGGATCATACAAATTGAAAAATTCTGGTGGCGATATCAGGGGGTAATGGGGGGAAATAAACGAAACGAACAAGACCCAGGGTTTGTCCTGCTTACTAGCTACGGTCTTGCGAAGCCAGTCGCAGGCGGTGTTAGCGACTTGCCGGTCATGAATCGTGTACACCGATTCACCCTCACCAATGGCTTCCGAAAAAGCTTTGGTTCCCTCATTATAATCTGGTATCGGATGATCCCGGACTAACCCCTTGACCCAGCCCTGCCCATTAATGCAGTGTTGGGGAAGAATTTCCTCTTCAAATCCGTTGTCATCTTCAGTGCTACGGAAGTGCAATTTCCCAATGGATACGCAGCGATAACCTTCATCACGTAATCGATGTGACCAACTGGGCAGGGTGCCGTTATAAGGTTCGGCGCAACTCCAGTTTTTATGCTGATGGAGATATCGTCCAGTAGCCAGGCTGGCTCGGGCGGGGACGCATATGGGTGACGGTGTGTATGCATTGGTAAATCGTGTACCTGACGCGGCGAGTTTATCCAGATTTGGTGTCTTCACGATGATGTCACCGTAACACCCCAAAGTTCTCCGGGAATGCTCATCAGACATTAAAAACAAATGGTTTTTCGGCTTCATTTCTTTATCCGTTGCCTTCAAACTTCAATCAACTTTGCTGAGTATAGGAAGCACTAACACTCCATTTCGCTGGGATACCAGATCAAGAAATAATTGACGATACCGTTCTGCCCAGGTAACGGCTAGTCGCCGCAGTTATCCGGAAGTCCGCTCCGCACCGTTTAGGGCCCCTCAAACCTTAATCCGGAGAGTCTGATTTACGACTGTTCCGAATTGCTGGAGCATTCTGAGCACTTGCCACATAACGCCTCGCATTAGCGACTGAGGCGAGCGCAGCTTGCCGAAGCCCGGCTGCATGCGATTGTTATGAGGTGAATCACATTGGTTAGTATTCTGCGGAACTGCTCTGGATTGTTAGAAAGCGCTAATTTCGGTGACATATTTTATTAGCTGGGTTATGTCGTAGTCTTCCCGCTCATACGTATGTGGATTCCACATGCTTCGATTGGATCGCTCTACCAGATCACCGCCGTAGACGTGGATTGCACTGGAATTTTTCGGCAATGGATTGGCGATCGCATGCACTGCTTCAGGGCCGAGGACTGCTACGTCACCTTCTTTTAGCAATCGCTCGCCTTTTTCATGGAGATCCCCATCTTCGTACCTATAAAACCGGTTGTGCTCCTGGCCATCGTAAACTCCGATGACAGCCCACATTTTATGATTATGAGCCGGTGACTTCAGCCCTGGCGGCGTTGTGACGTCTGCGACAGACAGACTAGTGTCCCGCCAGGCAAATGTAATCGGCCCCTGGCGTTCAACGCTCTTGGCATTTACAAATGCTGCCCTAACAGCATTCGGGTCCGAAATAGCTTCTTTGACGAGAGCTTCAATCCGTTGAGCTGGTTTTGGGTCTTCCAGAGCCGATTGGCATTCACCTATAAATTGTTGTAAATCGAACATCGATTTTCTCCCCATCAGTTTATTGGTTAGTACAATCGAAATTAACATAGCGATGGCTGCAAACACAAACAGCACGCGATTTATTCACAAAAGCGTTAGGCCACAATTAGGGCCGCCTAGATTGTGTCTCAAATCAGAAAAATACGGAGACTTGCTGCCTCATACCGCCTCGCATCAGCGGCACATTGCGATGAGCGAAGCGAGCAGTAATGTGCCCGTCTGGATGCGATTGTTATACATTCCGTGTTGAACATAAATTTAGAGTTGTTCAATGAATGTCCTGATGTCGTTCTCATAAAGCTGGGCTTTATAGCCATTGCTGCAATTAGCATTGATAAAACCACCAAAATCCATTCCTAGATACGAGAATGTTTCTCTGAATGCATTAATGAAAGGTTCATCTGGAGAATCGCTAATGCAGGTGCAAATCACATACCCTTTTTTTCCTCGTAGCTTGCGCCCCTTTTCAAGCAAATCCGGCAAATCAAGATAATCCGAAATTCGATCTATGAAAGTTTTCATCGGTGGGGATACTGAATACCAATAAATAGGCGACGCAAAAATGATGTTTTCAACGCTCAATACTTTCTCCATCAGGGGCTCAAAATCATCACTCCTATTTCGATGCTCATAGTCAAAAGCCGAAATATCTTTTTCACCAAGATCAATCACATCTAACTCAAGTTCACTCGCAACTGCATCAGTTAACTGGCCTGTATTACCATTCCTCCTTGAGCTGGCAAATAAAATTATTGTTGAACTCATAGTCGACTCTGATATTTCCTAGCATGCATAACGCTTCGCATCGGCGGCTGAGGCGAGCGCCAGCTCGCCGAAACCCGACTGCATGGTTGCATGTACATAGACCGTTTGCGGCTGCATTATGCCTTTTTTATAAGACTTACAGCAAAAATCAGTATGACTGCTCCCACTGTTGCAGTAATTATTGATCCCACCATACCTCCAGCTGAGATACCCAGGAGTCCAAAAACGAAGCCGCCTACCACTGCCCCAATAATTCCTACAATAATATTTCCGAACAGACCAAAGCCACCTCCCTTCATTAAATTTCCAGCCAGCCATCCAGCTACAGCACCAATCGCCAGGAAAATTACTAGACTCGTTAAATTCATAGTTTCACTCCTAAATGGGTTTGTGTATTTATCTTATGCAACCTAACGCTCGAATCAACGGCCCAGCTTTGCTGAGCCCGGCCGCATGCGTTTGTTATGTGGATTTTGCTAGTCATTTGCCTTCATGTAAATGAATAACGCTAAGGAGTAGACAGTAAGCACAATGTAAATTGCGTTGTACTTTTTTCTGAGTGCATTTCCTTTATCAGAAAAATGACTCGAATCCAGATATAAGAAAAAATTACTCGGCAAACTTTGTGTTCCGTCTTTAAACTCCTTTTCCATTTGAAGTCTTGTAGCTATAGCTACTGCAAAGAGTGCAATGCCAATTACCAAAAGTAGCAAATTCAACAAAATTTTTTGATGCCTCCCCTTCCAAGTCCTAGATATTCACATTACGCCTCGAATCAGCGGCAAAGTGCGCGCGTAGCGGGCATTTTATCCGGCTGCATGCGTTAGGCGATAATCTGTAGGTTCCTGTTCTAACTGCCATTAGAAAATAATACCGATTATGCAGTTGATAATTCGTTTACAGCTGAGGCAAAGAATGTTTCCTGAAACTGCATAAACCATTGGTGCTGAATCGGATCATATTTATCCATTAAGGTATTTTGTTCCTCGAACGTTTGTGCGCCCGGCATTCCATACATGTCGATATTTCTTTGTTGCCATATGCTAAAACCGATGGGTGTTACTTCAGCATGAAACTGGAATGCAAAAGTGTTATTACCATATTTCATTGCCTGTTGTCCGAACAGGTCACTGTAAGCCAATAATTCGCCGCCAGCGGGAATTTGAAACTCGTGAAAATGGGACTCGGCGACAACCATCTGATCTGGAAAGTAGTTTTTACCGGCTTCAGTAGCAGTAATCGGATAGTAGCCGAATTCATGTTCATTGCCCGGCAATGGACCAGCGTAGGCTCCAAGCACATGAGCAATTGACTGAGCACCCTGACAGATTCCGAGTAACGGAATGTCTTGTTTAATACACCCCTCTATCCAGTCATTCTCAGCATATAAGAACTTGTAGTTTTCCTCGTCAAAAGCATTGAAGGAGCCGCCATAAATTACACTCGCCACCACAGAGGAATCAACCTTTCCCAGGTCATCGCCAAGAAATGGACGAAGAATCTGAGGTTCTATTCCCTTGTTTCGCAGAAAGGTAACTGTGCGATCGTCGTCATGGTCTGATTCGTGTCGAATGAGAACTATGCGTGACATGGCATTTCCCGGAACAGTAGTTCAACTTGTAGGAGCATACTGAAATATAGGCTGGTGACAATATCGCCTAACGCCGCTGATGCGATTGTCAGGAGGATTTTGGCGCGTTTAACACTCATGTATCCATTTGGGAGAATGCCTTTTTGTCCATTTTGCAAACTTCATCTTTTCACCCAGGTAAAACTGTTTGTATGCTTTAACTGCATTTCGTGGAATCTTGTATTTATCCGGCATTGCCTGAGCGAATTCAGTTAACCCTCGACTGTCGTAGTTGTAATTTGAAATCTCGTTGAGCACAAATATCGATTTGTGATCGGAATCTCTTTCAAATCTAAATCGGTATTCAGCATTCAAAGCTACAGCAAGGTTTTGTAACCACGCGAAATTCTCAAATGACTCTTCTACCCAAAGCACCCAAGGATGTTTTATATGGGTGGACTTATAGGGAGCGGTAAATCCTTTTTTATTTAGTACTGTGCATAGCATTTGCACGCTCTCAAGTATCATTATTACTACGTGCTGATCGCAATGATATTGCGCACATTTTTCTATTTCATTATCCAGTATAAAGATGTTCATCTAGAACGAAGTTTTAACCCACCTATCGCTCCACATCAGCCGCTGAGGCAAGTACTACCTGCCGAAGTCCGGCTGCATGCGTTTGTTATGCATCATCTTTCATTATCTCCAAAACTTTGTTCTTGCTCTTCGTCCAGACTCTAAGTTCGCGTCCTGGGTGCTTGGGCGAGGTACATTTCTTACTTACTCTCACTAAATGCATCGCACCCAAGCCAGCCACTGTGAACATTAGAAGTGCTAGAGCCAAACTGAACATTAACGTTTACTCGGTCTATGACTATGATGCATGCGATTTGTTATGCTGCACTTCCACTAGTCTTCGTCTCTTGAATTATCATAAGGCACAGATCCATCCACTTCAGGTTTTGCTCCTCGGTTTTTTATTAAAAATGCACCTGCAACAATAAATCCGAGGCCTGGGAGAATTAATGAACCGCCAAGTAATGTAACCATTGAGACTGTGACTACACCCAAAATAAACAGGACTAGGCCAATAATTTGTTTAACAGTTAAGGTCATCTCAATTCCAAATTTCCTCTACTTACTAAACGGATGGTTCACTCAGAATTTAAATAATAGTGTTGATCCTGATTCACACTTGAATCGCTCAATTACTCTCCGTGCAACATAACGCCTCGCATCAGCGGCACATTGCTGCGCGCACGCGCAGTGATGTGCCCGTCTGCATGCGTTTGCTATGCGATTTCATAGTAGGTTTTTTCCTCAAACACGAATTCTTTTGAGGCCAGCTCCTCTGAGGATATCCGAGACTTAAATTCTGAAGGATACTTCTGATCCCCCTCCCAGCAAACATATATCTCGCAAGACGCACCGGACTTCTTCATATTTTCTACGTAACTTGCCAGAGCGTTGTAGTTAGCTTGTGATTCTTCTAATTCGTTAGGCTCTAATAGTTCTTCAGGCATATCGGTTCGTTTACGG
>JAIBDK010000068.1 GCA_024679435.1 Gammaproteobacteria bacterium
AGTGAGAGAGTGGTCCTGCGTTTGCAAGAATCACGATTTTCAGCCGCACCTGAGTGCTGAAAGTTAACGTGTCCGTATTGGTCAATTGGAGCTCCATTATTCGATCTTTTCGTTTGAATTTTTGGCGGGCGGTTGATACAGCCAAGGTGTTACTTCGAATTCAAACCAGTTAATATTTAAAAACTATCAATCTAATATTAATAATTAATTTGATTAATGAGCAGGGACAACTTATATATACACGACTTATTCATTTAAACGTACAAAAGGAGAGATCAAAATGTCTGAAAGCAAATGTCCAGTGATGCACGGCGCGAACACAGAGACGGGTATGTCCGCTACTGAATGGTGGCCCAACAACCTCAACCTCGATATTTTGCATCAACACGACGCCAAGACCAATCCGCTGGGGACAGACTTCAGCTATCGAGAGGCCGTTGAAACACTCGATTTTGAAGCGCTGAAGAAAGATCTGCATGATTTGATGACTGACAGTCAGGATTGGTGGCCTGCAGATTGGGGCCATTACGGCGGCCTGATGATCCGCATGGCATGGCATGCTGCGGGCACGTATCGGACTGCAGACGGTCGTGGCGGAGGCGGTACTGGCAACCAGCGCTTTGCGCCGCTCAATTCCTGGCCCGACAATGGAAACCTCGACAAAGCCCGTCGCCTGCTGTGGCCTATCAAGAAGAAATATGGCAACAAAATCAGCTGGGGCGACCTGATCATTCTTGCGGGCAATATTGCCTATGAGTCCATGGGCCTGAAAACCTTCGGTTTCGGCTTTGGCCGTGCGGACATATGGCATCCGGAAAAAGATATTTACTGGGGTTCGGAGAAGGAATGGCTGGCGCCGACCGACAATCCGAACAGTCGCTACTCCGGCGACCGGGAACTGGAAAATCCCCTTTCTGCAGTAACGATGGGCCTGATTTATGTGAACCCGCAAGGCGTGGATGGCCAACCCGACCCGCTCAAAACGGCCCATGACGTTCGCGAAACCTTCGCCCGCATGGCAATGAATGACGAGGAAACCGTCGCACTTACTGCCGGCGGTCATACCGTGGGCAAAGCACATGGTAATGGTGACGCCGAGCTGTTGGGACCCGAACCCGAAGGAGCTGACATCGAAGAGCAGGGTCTGGGTTGGGTCAACAAGACCCGCCGCGGGGTTGGACGCGATGCGGTCACCAGCGGTCTCGAAGGCGCCTGGACGACCAACCCGACCAAGTGGGACAGCGGTTATTTCGAAATGCTGCTCAACCACGAATGGGAATCGAAGAAGAGCCCGGCGGGCGCGTGGCAGTGGGAGCCTGTCAACATTAAGGAAGAGAACATGCCGGTCGACGCCGAAGATCCTTCGGTTCGCAAGAAACCGATCATGACCGATGCCGACATGGCGATGAAGATGGATCCGGTGTATCGCAAAATATCCGAGCGTTTTCACGCGGATCCGGCCTATCTCGACGAGGTATTCTCGCGTGCCTGGTTCAAGTTGACACACCGTGACATGGGGCCCAAGGTTCGATACGTGGGTCCTGACGTGCCCGAAGAAGACCTGATCTGGCAAGACCCTGTGCCTGCTGGCAGCACCAGATACGATGTGGAGGCGGTCAAGTCAAAAATTGAAGGCAGCGGCCTGAGCATAACGGAAATGGTGACAACTGCCTGGGACAGTGCGAGAACGTTCCGTGGTTCGGACATGCGCGGTGGTGCCAATGGTGCGCGTATCCGCCTGGAGCCGCAGAAGAACTGGGAGGGCAACGAGCCAGAGCGGCTTGACAGGGTGCTCGAGGTGCTCAAGGGCATCGCGACCGATGCCGGCGCCAGCCTGGCGGATACCATCGTGCTTGCCGGCAACCTCGGTATTGAGCAGGCGGCGAAGGCGTCGGGACACGAAATCACCGTTCCCTTTGAACCGGGGCGTGGCGATGCGACGGACGAGGCGACCGATGTCGATTCTTTCGAAGTGCTCGAACCCGTCCATGATGGTTATCGCAACTGGCTTAAGAACGACTACGCCGTGACTGCCGAAGAACTTATGCTTGAGCGCACTCAACTCATGGGGCTGACTGCACATGAGATGACCGTACTCGTCGGTGGCATGCGCGTTATCGGCACCAACCATGGAGGTAGCGGTCACGGTGTATTCACCGATCGTGAAGGCGCACTGACTAACGACTTCTTCGTCAATCTGACCGATATGAGAAACACCTGGAAGCCGACGGGTACCAATCTCTACGAAATCTGTGACCGCAAGACGGGCAAAGCCAAGTGGACGGCAACGAGAGTGGATCTCGTTTTCGGGTCGAACTCGATCCTGCGATCCTATGCCGAAGTTTATGCCCAGGATGACATGAAAGAGCAGTTCGTGAACGACTTTATCGCCGCATGGACCAAAGTCATGAATGCCGATCGCTTTGATTTGAGCTAAAGCCGAGTAGGTATCCCCACGCATTAACTTACCATTGTGCGTGGGGTTACCGCTTCTGCTATCCGCAATTTCTTTGCCAATCAGATTCAGGTTCAGGTTCGGGTTCGCGTTCCGGTATACACGGCTGGTTTTTCCTGTCTTTGTGTGAGCAATAATGTTTCATCTGACAGCTCTGACGCTTTACCCGTAATTGCGTATCGGGCTCACCATTATTTCGTTCAAAGAAGTTTGTCGGCAGCGTTATGGCGATTGCGTCAGATTGCGGGCGAGCTACGATGATTTCCTAATGTGCCCGGTTCGTATTTTAAGTAGTGATCCGAATCCAATATACTCACGTCAAATGATATTAGGCCTGAATGTAATGCTAAGAATCAAAACAATCCGCACTCTCGCTTTCTTCTGTGCCCTCTCAATTGCAGCAGCCACACAAGCAGATATCCGGGTTCGCTTTGTCGAAGGTGCCCCGAAAGACAAATTTCACTTTGAGAACACGGGCAAGTGTACAGTCTCGGACTCTACCGTCCTGCTTGATCTTTCCACTGCACAAGGCAAGCTGATCTTTGACGTAACCAGTCAAGGCGACGGTGTCGATGTGTTTCAGCCCTTTGAAATGGTTGAAGGCAACGATGTGCTGGCGACATTACCCACTGTCCGCGACGGGCATTCACAAATCAAGCTGGAAATTGCCAGTTTTACCCCGAAAGCGACCTTTGCTTTCACGATTGATGTGGATGACACCCTGGGGCAGCGGGGAATTACAGTTTCAGGAGCCGAAATCCAAGGCGCGACCGTGTCATACGTCAATGAGGGGCAGAAAGAAACCGCCGTTTTTTCAGCTAACTCTGAAGCCTTGTTGGTGGTTTCGGATTGCTGAAGTAAGTGACCAAATAGCGTTCCAGAACACCCGGAATCTCCATCACGCCTCTGCTCAAACAAGTAATCGGTCCTGACAAGTTACCCCCTGTTAATGCACACCTCAAGGATAAGCAAAGTACATAACCTAACCAAAACTTATACAAACGTCAGTGATTTTCCTCTGAAATCATTATTTACACAGTCTGATGATATGGTCGATTGAACCTCACAGCCATCGTGATATCTTAGAGGTGGCCTAATTTTCCTGTTTTGTTGCCATTATCTGAAAAACATCTTCAGATTCTGTGAACTCCCGCAGTCGGGTTGTCATGTCGCGGGGAAGTTGTATCTTCAGGGTTCGCTGGTTAACGATTTGTGCAACTAACGGTATTCGCCCGCTCTCACTTGATCCTGAGAAAATAACAATATTCAGTAACATGGGTTCCTGGTTCGTATCTCCAGACCACACTACATAGCCGTTTGTCATTGTTTTCGAACTTAAGAGGGGAACACCCTCGAGTTTAACTTCGGCGCTTTTATCTTCGTTAAATACAAATGTTGCAGCGTCCCCATCGGAATCTGTCCCTGACCATGTTCCAGCAATGTTGGAATCAGCGTGTGATAAAGCTGGCCAGAAGACAGAACTTACAATAATTAACACAGCTGTTTTAAGTTTTTTCATGGTGCTGTAATTCAGAGATTGACGGTATTGTGATTAAGACTCTTGACGCACTAACAGCAAAAAGTCGCAATATCGAACACATCAGTATACTTGAAGTCTCTCCAGAGTTTAAAATTCTGCGCACTTTTTAACTTTAGGCCTGCGAATGAAACTTGCATTTCTCGGTACCGGGGTAATGGGGAACCCCATGTGTGCCAACCTTGTAAAGGCTGGCAAATATGATGTTCATGTGTACGACATTGATTCCAGTAAAACTAAGAATTTAGAAAATCTCGGCGCTAGCATATCAAATACCATTTCAGAGGCAGTGGAAGGCGCAGATCTGGTGATGACTTCACTTCCCGGTCCTGCTCAGGTGAGCGAAGTGGCCTTTGGCGAAAACGGGTTGATGCAAAACATTAAAGCCGGTGCTGCGTGGATAGATCTCAGTACCAATAACCTGGATATCTGCAGCCGCATTGTTTCTGAAACGGAAAAGCATCAGGTTGATTTTCTTGATAGTCCGGTGTCCGGTGGCGATGAAGGTGCAACCGCAGGCACATTGACCGTGCTGACGGGCGGGGATGAAGAAGTATTTAACAAATTTCTCCCTGTATTAGAGGACATTGGAGAAACTATCAGCCATCTTGGACCCAACGGAGCCGGTTATTCTGCAAAGATTGCCCAGGTGGTTTTATGTTATTTGCATTCACTGGCGCTTTCAGAAGCACTGATGCTGGGCATTAAAGGTCGAGTCGAGCCTAATGCTATGCTCGATATCATACAAAACAGCACGGGGCAGAGTTACGTTGCAGACCGGTATGGTCCTCCCATCCTCGCGGGAGACTATGATCCTTCATTTACGGTGGGCCTGGCTCATAAGGATATGAAACTTGCTATGGAGATGGGAGAAAATCTCGGACTAGTATTGCCCATGTGTTCGATGACCACTGAAACCTATGCGCAGGCTATTGAGGCTTATGGCTTTGATGCCAACCATTTAAAAGCGGTACGATTACTTGAAGAACAAAACAACACCTATTTACGTGGATAACCTTAATCCGGAGAATGATTGATGAACAAAGAAACCAGTAAAAGTAAAATGATCTCTGAAGATTTCAAAAGTGCGGAAGGTGCTGTTGCCGCCAGTCAGGCGGAATGGGATGTGCGAGTCAACCTGGCGGCAATGTTCAGGCTCACTCATATCATGGGATGGGACGATACAATCTGGAATCATATTACTGCCCGCGTTCCAGGAACCGACCATACATTCCTGATGCATCGGTTCGGGTTGCTGTATGAAGAAATTACAGCCTCTAATCTGATCAAGGTCGATGAAAAAGGCAATGTTCTTCAAGGGCCGCCCGATGTAAATACTGCGGGCTTCGTCATTCACAGCGCCATCCATTTGCATCATTCGCAAAACAAATATGTTTTCCATGCTCACCCACCAACCGCTCTGGCAGCCACAGCATTCAGGAACGGTATCCCGTTCTGGGTCCAGGACTCATCCATGCTGTACGGTAAGGTGGGATATCATGACTGGGAAGGATTGTCGGTTGACCTGGATGAGCGATTTCGAATTGCTAACAATCTCGGTGATAATAAGGTTTTGATCATGCGCAACCATGGGTTCCTGACCGTAGGGGAAACCGCAGGCGAGGCTTTTATGAATATGTACTATGCCATTCGAATGTGTGAAGTGGCTGTTCAGGCAGAGGGCTCCGGCCTGGAGCTTGAGCCGGCAACACCAGAGTTGTGGTCCATGTCTTCACAACAATATGAAGCTTTTTCTCCAGGGAAATACGAATGGCCGGCGTTAAAACGGCGGGCAGACAGGCACGACCCGAGCTATAAAACCTGATCAGGTCTGGTTATGAAAATCACTGAATTCAAAACCACCCTGATTGAAATACCCCTTGAAAAAAGAATCAAGACATCCATCCATGACATGCGTAATGTTGGGTGCGTATTGCTGGAACTGGAAACAGACCAGGGGCTAACGGGTGAAAGTTACGTATTTTCTTTAAATGGTGTTCGTCTGAGTGCGCTGCACGAGACAGTGCGGGGGTTTTCCCATCTGGTAACTGGCAGGGAACCGCATTTTATCAATGCCATCTTTGACGACATGTGGAAGGAAATGAATCCCATCGGTCATAAGGGGTACCCGATTGCAGCATTGAGTGCCATTGATACGGCCTGTTGGGATTTAATCGGCAAGGCCGCAGAACAGCCATTACATAAAATCTTTGGTGCCTGCCGGGATAAAGTAAAAACCTATGCCAGTGGAGGCTTATGGTTGTCTTCTAATATAGATGAATTGGTGTCTGAGGCTCAGACATTTATTGATCAGGGATTTCGGTCAATGAAAATTCGGCTGGGAAGTTTGAATATATCTGACGATGTGGAACGTGTCGCAGCCGTGCGAGAAGCAATTGGAGACGAAATCGAATTGCTCAGCGATGCCAACCAGTGTCTTTCTGTTAAACGTGCCATTCAATTAGGCCGCGAGCTTGAGTCTTACAACCTGGGCTGGTTTGAAGAGCCAGTTTCTTATCAAAACCTGGAAGGCCATGCGGAAATCAGAATGGCACTGGAAATACCCATCGCCTCCGGAGAAACAGAATATACCCGTTTTGGAATGCGTGACATGCTCGAAGCCAGATCCGTAGACATTCTGATGCCCGACTTGCAAAGGGTTGGTGGATTAAGCGAATTCAGACGAGCCGCGGCTATCGCATCCACTTACCACGTTCCTGTCTCTTCACACTTCTTCACCGAACAAAGTATCTGTATCGCCGCATCAGAAACAAACTGTATCTCTGTAGAACATATACCATGGTTCTCAGGATTGTTTAACGAGGATATGGTCATTGAAGAGGGCATGATTTACGTTCCTGATCAACCCGGAATAGGGTTTAGCTTTAATCATGATGCGATAGAACGATTCAAGAAACAATAACAACTGGATTAACTGGTTGAGAGGGGCGCAGAAAAACAATCAGATTCACTCTCGACACGATTTGCGCACTATATGTAGAATTCACCCATGAATAAACCCATCAAGACAAATGATCTTCCTGGTGTAGGAAAGTTTCACGACGATCCCAATCAGTCCTATACCATCCCCGGCATCTACTACTACGATGAGGAAATATATGCCCGGGAAATGAAACACATCTTTGCCAACAGCTGGCAATATGTTTGCCATGTCAGCCAGTTATCCACCCCTGGTGATTATGCTGTGCGGGATCTGGGTGATCAGAGCGTTATTGTAATTCGTGATTTAAAGGGCGAGATTAAAGCCCACCACAATGTTTGCCGCCATCGTGCCCATCGATTGTTGGAAGGGACGGGAAAAACAGGCACCCAGATTGTCTGCCCTTATCATAACTGGACGTACGACCTTGGGGGTGACCTGAAATCCGCCAGGCACAGCGATGAGGTGAGCGGATTTAATCCAGCTGAATTTTGCCTTAGTTCGGTTAGAGCAGAATTATTTTGTGGATTTGTTTTCGTTAACCTCAATAGTGAAGCGCCACCGTTGCTCGATGGACTGGATGAGCTGGAATGGGAAATCCGGGAATTGAGCCCGGATATCGATAATCTTAAACGTGCGAATTGTCGGCAAATCCCCCTTAATGCCAATTGGAAAAATTCTGTAGAAAATTACTCAGAGTGTTATCACTGCCCTAACCAGCATCCGGGACTTGCCAATGGTTCTCTGGATATGGGCTCTTACCAAATTACAGTGCATGAGAAATTTCAAAGTCATTCAAGCCATGGCGTAGGAGATCAGACGGCCTATTCGAAGTCGTCGGAACTTGAAGGAGAACGAGAGTTTGGAAGCTGGTTACTATGGCCAAATTTTGTGCTGGAGGTTTATCCTGGGGGATACATGAATGTGTTTCATCATTTGCCTGATGGTCCGGAAAAAACCATCCAGATTTGCGAATGGTATTTTCCATCAGAAACCCCCACGGTTGAACAACAGGGGGTGATTGATTTTGTTGACGGAGTACGAGACGAGGATATTCCTCTTTGTGAAACAGTACAAAAAGGCCTGCATAGTGTGGGCTATACCCAGGGCAGGTTTGTTGTGAATGAAAAGCGTAGTTACTTCAGTGAACATGGGGTGCATGATTTTCAGAAAAAGGTCTTACAGGCTCTGGGCGCCTGGTAGTCACTCACAATCACTGAACAGGGTTTCCTGAATGGAAGAAGAGAAACCAAAACACAAAGGAGGTCGACGGCAGAAGAAAAAGAGGGAAATTAAGAATGCACCCGTCGTCCACCACACGCCATTAAAACGGAACATTCCCGTCTACGATGTCATCATTGGCGAGCAGGTAGAACGTGTCCACTGTACGTCTCCAACTGGTGTGGCATTGTAACTATTATATAATCTTGCCGTGAAAAATATGAAAATCAGCAGTACAGCGCCCAACCAATATACTTTTTCGTAACACCGCGAGACCTTTATATTAATCATCTACCTGAAGTACTTCCAAGTAATTTAGCTGGTTATTATAAGAGGAAAATATTTTTATGATGCTGAGCATTGTTATCTCCTGCTTTAATGAGGACGATACCATTCATGCAATTATTGACGCTGTGATTGCTTCGCCTTACGAAGAGAAAGAAATAATTATACTTGATGACGAGTACGAGCAGGATAAACGCCCCATTCTGCAAAATCAAGAAGTATCAACCAGCCCAAAAGTCTCATCAATCCCTCGATTGTTGTAAGCATTACGCCCTCCTGAATAGGTGGTAGCTGGATGACCGTTAAGAGTTGCGATTTCAACCGGTCAACTATTTCAACTGACTGGCAGAAATTTGCCCACAACGGTCAGCCAAGACAATAAAAAACCCGACGGACTAGAGTCGGGTTTTTTGATAAAGCTGAAAAACTGTTAACCTTAATCTGTAATGGTTATCGATAAAAATTTATCAACAGAACAGAAGAGTAACTAATCAACTATCCTGATATACCTACTGCGTCCAGGGTTTCCAGACAGCTTCGTTATCAGCTAACCATTTTTTACCAGCATCTTCATGTCCCATACCATCTACATCAACTAAGGCAGCCATCTGCC
>JAIBDK010000161.1 GCA_024679435.1 Gammaproteobacteria bacterium
TCACGCAGGGAATCCCCTACCGCATACACATCTTTGAGACTGCACTTGGTTCTCTCCACAAGTTCGAGAAACATCCCCGGTTGTGGTTTGCGACAGGAACAGTTCTCTGCATCACTGTGAGGACAGAAAAATATGGCGCTGATTTCGCCTCCGAGGTGGTTAAGTTCATCCATCATTTTCTGATGTATTCGATTCAGGGTATTGATAGAAAAATAGCCTCGGGAAATTCCCGACTGATTGGTAATGACCACGACTCGATAATCCTCCCGACACAGTCTGGCGATTGCCTCAAGACTGCCGGGGATTGCTTGCCATTCATCCGGGAACTTAATGAAATCGTCGGAGTCCTTATTGATCACTCCGTCCCGATCAAGAATTAACAGTTTACTTTTTTCCATATCTGCTCAGTATATCAACTCAATCATTCAAAAAGTCCAACCGCAGAAAAACAAGATCCGCCAGGGCCGGCCTACCGGCATTCTCAGTCGCCTTTCTGAAACGCTCGTTAGTCCGACTCACTCTTTATCAGGCTGACCAAATGTTGACACCCGGACGCGACCGTCTATGATTTTACTTTCCCGTCTGGAAATTTTTTCCATTTTGTCCCAGAAGGCCTGCTTAAGATCGAAGTCTTTTGCCACGGCATTCCCAAGCAGTAATATCAATAAATCTGCACATTCCTCAGATAATTCTTCAAGCGGTTTACCCTTACTCACACACGCTGAAATTTCTCCCAGTTCCTCCGCCATCAGTGCCACCCGGTAAACCATATCCTCACCACCGTTTCGGTCAAAGTGATGCTTTTCATGAAAGGCACGCACCGCGTCCATCATAGACTCAAAAGAATCGGGGTTCATAAGGCAGGGCGTCTCTTTTAAAGTGAGGAATCGACACGAATCCGTGAAATATCAGCCACACCAAGAAATAATTCTCTCAATTCACTCAGCAACGCAAGACGGTTATCCCTTATTTCAGGATTGTCATGCATGACCATTACCTCATCGAAAAAACGGTCTACCGGTATTTTTAGCCCCGCCAATAATTCGAGGCCTTTTTCATAATGACCCAGTCCAAATTCAACACGCACGGTTCTGGATAATTCTTTCACACTGTCAGCCAGCACTTTCTCAGCTTCCTGTTCGGCAAGTTTTTTTCGGAATTTAACCGCATTGGTAATTTTAGCCTTTGACAGAATATTGGCAATACGCTTATTGGCGGAAGCAAGGGATTCTGCAGCACTTTTACGTTTTCGAAAAAACTTGTCCAGCGCACTTACCCTTCTGGAAAAATCAAGCGGGCTCGCCGGTTTGCAGGCTTCTACCGATGCATAAATATCCGTGCCATAACCTTGGGACTGGAAGTATCCACGCAATCGTTCAATCATATAGCCAAAGATCTGATCCACCACTTCATCACCAACACTAATCTTCCCAAGGCCGGATTTTCGATACTCGTCCAAAGATATTTTTATCAGTTTTCTGAGATCGAGATCGAGTTTTCCTTCGACCAGAATACGCAAAACCCCAAGGGACGCCCGCCGCAACCCGAATGGATCCTTGTCTCCTGTGGGGATCTCTCCGCAGACGAATATTCCGGTCAGCGTATCTATTCGGTCAGCGATAGCCACACACCTGGCAACGCCGTTTCTCGGCAAGCCGTCACCGGAAAATCGCGGCTTGTAATGACCATCGATGGCATTTGCAACTTTCTTATCGATGCCCTGACTGGTGGCATAATATTTCCCGATAACACCCTGTAACTCTGGAAATTCACCTACCATATCGGTCACTAAATCGGCTTTGCACAGCCTGGCAGCCAGCGCGGTTCTTGCAGGATCGACATCAAGCTGTTTGGCAATTTTCACCGCCAGGCTTTCAAGCCGGCAAGATTTATCGTAAATCGAACCCAGCTTAAAATGAAACAATACCCCTTTAAGATCTTCCCGACGCGCTTCAAGGGTTTTTTTCTGATCGGTTTGCCAGAAAAACTCTGCGTCAGACAACCTTGCCCGCAATACTCTTTCGTTACCAAGCCGGACACGCTTCGGTGATTTACTTTTAATATTACTAACGGCTATAAAACCTGGAACCGGTTTGCCCTTTTCGTTAGTCATAAAAAAATACTTCTGATGATCGGCCATGGTAGAGACCAGCACTTCGCGGGGTAATTTCAGAAAGCGCTCATCATATTGCCCGGTCAGCGCCACCGGCCATTCCACCAGGCCTGTCACTTCATCAAGAAGATCAGGGTCAATATCAGTTTTAGCCCCTGCCTTAGCTGCAAGACGAGATACCTGTTTCTCAATCATCCCCTGCCTGACTTCATAATCCGCAATCACAAACCCCGTGGTTTTCAACGTGCTCACATAGCGGTCTGCCGATGGAATCTTGATCCGCTCTGAACAGTGAAACCGGTGACCGCAGGTAAAGCGATCCGACTTCAGTCCAAGAATCTCTGTTCGGACAAGATCGCTACCATGCAGTGCAAGCAACCAGTGCACCGGTCGCACAAATTCGGCGTCCTTGTCGCCCCAGCGCATTCTTTTGGGAACAGGGAGCGCTTTGATGGCGTCTTCAAGGCACGCAGTCACAATAACCTGGAGCCGCTCTCCTCGCACCTTACGACTGAAAGTCAGTCTCTCCCCCTTGTCCGTTTGAGCTGTTTTCAGTTTGGCTACCGAAACCCCGCAGGATTTTGCAAAACCCTCTGCAGCTTTGGTTGGTTTTCCATCACCGTCAAAAGCCGCCTGCACCGCAGGGCCAAAACGTTGTTCCTCTTGATCCGGCTGTTTAGGGAGCACGCCCTGAATCCATACTGCCAGCCTTCTGGGAGTGGCATAAAATTTACATTTCCCCGTGCTTTCATTGTCGCCCGCGGGCTCAACCATGCCTGCATCAACCAGACCATTAAAAACACTTTGGCCAAATGCTTCTGACAGTTTCTTTAGAGCTTTTGGAGGCAACTCTTCTGTCCCAAGCTCAAGCAAGAGGTTTCTGCGTCTTCCTGCAATTCGTTTTATTTGTGCCATTATCCTTTTTCAACTCCTATCCCTGTCACCGTTCGGGCTTTTCTCTTCGTCAACTTACTCTGCCCTCTGGGGAATCCCAAACTTTCCCGGCTTTCGTAATAACCTTGAGCCACGCCTCGAGCAAGATGTCTGACTCTGGCAATATATCGAGCGCGTTCAGTAACACCAATCGCCCGTCGGGCATCCAGCAGATTAAAAGTATGGGATGCTTTTAACACCTGTTCATAAGCAGGCAAAGGTAATTTTACCTCCAGCAAATGCCCGGCCATTTTCTCTGCTGAATCAAACTGCTCGAACAGAACGTCAACGTCTGCATGTTCAAAATTAAAAGTGGACTGCTCAATTTCGTTTTGCATGTACAGATCGCGGTAAGTATATTTCCCTGATCCGTTTACCCCGTTAGTCCAGACCAGATCAAACAACGAATCAACGCCTTGAAGATACATGGCGATCCGTTCCAGACCATACGTGATCTCGCCGGTAACAGGTTTACAATCCAGACCGCCAACCTGCTGAAAATAAGTAAACTGCGATACTTCCATCCCGTTCAACCATATCTCCCATCCGAGCCCCCAGGCTCCGAGCGTAGGTGATTCCCAGTCATCTTCAACAAAACGAACATCATCCTTGAGCATATCCAGGCCAAGGCTTGCCAGCGAGCCGAGATACAAATCCTGGAAATCATCCGGGGATGGTTTTAAAACAACCTGAAACTGAAAATAATGCTGCAAACGATTGGGGTTTTCACCATAGCGACCGTCGGTAGGTCGACTGGAAGGCTGCACATAGGCAGCACGAATGGGCTCAGGCCCAACCGCGGCCAGAAACGTTGCGGGATGAAAAGTTCCCGCCCCAACTTCCATATCATAGGGTTGCAACACCACACATCCCTGATCTGCCCAGTATTGCTGTAAAGTCATTATCAGCTGTTGAAAAGTTACCATTTAGATTTTAGTATCGTTATTTGTTTTAAAGAACGAGGCGATTTAACCTCGAAAATTTATTCTGAGAAGATTTTGCGATTCCCTGTGCCCAGTCGGATAACAGGGGTTTATGCCAGTTCCGCGTCGAGAATTTCCAGAGCCCTGAGTCTATCGCCTTTTAAACTTATGCGCATTATTGGAAGGTTTTTTTCTGCCAGAACAGAAAAATCTCCGTCGGCCTGAGCACGATTCAGCTCATCAAAGCCGTAATCACGCCCGGGAATCGGCAATGCCTGTAATTCAGAATCAACGATCTGAATAAAGCACCCTGCGGGGGGGCCGCCTTTATGCAGTTGCCCCGTAGAATGCAGGTAACGCGGGCCGTATCCCAGCGTAGTTCGAATACCGATTGCTGATTCCAATTTTTCCAGTATCCGATGCAGCACGTTGTCTACGTCCTTTTCCATGGGCAGATAAGCAAGAATAGCCAGGTATTTCGAATGCCCTGACCATTCTTCGAGATTCGACTTTAGAGACTGTTTATGGTTAATCACCGCGCTTTGCGAAAATTCAGATAATACTTCGATCCGGTAAGCATTCGTCTCTGCCACAGGATGGTATGCCTGCTTGCGATGCGCCAGCATGATTTTTCGGGTCATTTTCTTGGCCTCTTCCACATTAGGCTGATCAAACGGGTTGATCCCCAATGTTGAAGCCGCCAGCGCAGTGGCAATTTCCCATCTCAAAAACTCCTTTCCGAGATCATAAGGGTCGTTCATTATCAGCGAAAGCGTATTGCCACGCGATGACGATAGCCCTGAAACCGAATTGGACGAAGCCATGGAAATTGATACATGAACTTCTCCGCAACTCTCACTAGAATTTATGGAGCCAGCTCTGTCAGGCGGTTTTGGAGTCGAACCGTCAACCCGATTTTCGATGACAGGCAGAACGCCCAGACCACTTTTGCCCGTGCTTTCGGCAACGAGTTGCTCAACCCAGATGGCCAGACTTTTTACAGAATCATCCAGATTAAGCACAAGCCTGTTCAAACCGTCCGCGGAAACAGCCGACATCTGCTCCACCAACTGAATAATAGATTGCGAATCAGCAGAATCCACACGACTGGATTCTGCAAAGCGACGAATGCGATCCAGCAAAAGGGAAATCTGGATGCCCATCAAAGCCGCGGGAACGAGGCCGAAATAACTGAGCGCAGAATACCTTCCGCCTATATCCGGCGGATTCAGGAATACGCGCAAAAATCCGAGGTCTTCCGCCCGCCTTGCAAGAGCCGAGCCGGGATCAGTAATAGCCACGAAATGATCTCCAGGACAGGGTATTCGTCTTTCCATCAACGCATAAAAATACGCCATCAGATCTGCAGTCTCTACCGTGCCACCTGATTTACTGGACACCACAACAAGTGTCCGTGACCAATCCAGATCGAGACTAGTAATTTGATCCGGCGACGTACTGTCGAGCATGGTTAAAGACAAATACCCTTTTATTTGCCCAAAAACGGAATAAAAAACCTCAGCCGCCAGGCTGGACCCACCCATACCCAACAATAACAGTGAATCGAACTGATTTTTTCTAATCAGCTGATCAGTCCATTGCTGTAACTCCGGGCCGTGCTCTTCAATCCACGGCACCGCGTCCAGCCATCCAAGTCGGTCAACGATGGATTCATCGGTTTTAGCCCCCTCCCACAAACTAACATCTTTGTTCCACAGACGCTGCAGCATACCCATATCTTTACTCATCTTTTCCCAACATATTTACCCAACATATTTACCTAACATATTTACCCAACCTCAAGGTCATTCACCTATCCCTTGCGCATCCAGAGAATCCGCAAATATTTTCAGCA
>JAIBDK010000188.1 GCA_024679435.1 Gammaproteobacteria bacterium
AATACACAGACGATGGCCTTGTAGTCATCACCAGAAGGGTCGATGGCCGCGGAAGCTGACCGCATCAGATTCAGATTCAGTAAGGTAGACAGTATGGGAGTCTGGGACATAGCGGCACAGCCACCCATTATCCGCAACATATCGCGTCGTCCCAAACCGGCTGAATTTGCTTTAGTAAATTTTTTCATTGTTCTTCCTTATCCTCGACTCAAATATCATTTGGGATACTGATTCAGTATCAACATTTGGAACTATTATTCCTGTACGGCGCAATCGGGCGAACTGAGCAATGCTAAAATTGTGTATTGCGCTTTAATTAGATCAGATGTGACTTCATCTTCTATTATCCCGACCACGCTGTCATGAGCCGCATCGCTAAATGTTCCCTGACACAACAAGATGTTCAAATGGTCTACCAGCGCCCCAGCATCGCCAACCATTCCAGTTTCTGCCGAGAAATCCAGTCGGATCTCCAGCTTTCTATAGACGACTGCTGAAGAGTCCTCCGCAGTCGGTTCTAATAGTTTAAGTGAGACCAGATCATCAATTTCAGCATCATTAATATCCAGTAAAAACTGGTTGGCCAGTCGGATAGCCGCCACTGAGGTCATAATCTGAAACTCGGGCGCGGAAACGGTTTTGTTAGGAAACCGCCCTTTGGGTCGATAGTGCTGTAGCTCACCCTGTGGAACATGATCGGGCCGATAAAAATTGAATACGCTGGGCGATCGATACGGTTCCTGGTTCAGTTCGTCAAACCTTGAATCAATCGCAAAATAGTCCCAGAGCTGATCTGTTTCACGAATATACGGCTCTGGATCAAATGCCCGCACAAACGCGGTATATCGCAGTATGGGCTCCTGCAGCCGCGAATGCTCTGTGCCAGAACCCGATATCGACAAAACTTTGCGCTTGCGATTAACAGAATACGACAAAGATCCCATAGCTTCGGAGTTAAGCAAAATTTCCTTAACAACCGCCTTAAAATCGCCCCATACACCTTGTCCATTATCTTCAAAAGCCTGCGCCACCGCCTCGATATAACGGCTGGATGGGTTAGATTTGACGAACCGCTGGATTAATAATCTGGAGATAAAGGGAGCGGTGTTTTGATGATAAAACAGATTATCAAGGGCGCCATCAATATCGACCTGCGTGCTTCCACCGGTGGCAAGGATAGCTCCGTTCAGTAGTTCTTTTGCTTCCTGGTCGTGTCGATCATCCCGTGCCTGCATCGGGTTGTGGTATCTCGCCCCGCCGGCATAATCCAGCCCGGTGAATACCCGGGCAAAATTTTCTATGTCATCGTTGTCATAAACGGGTATCGGGTCCTTGCTCTTGTCCAGTTGAAAGTCGCCGTTACGTTTCATCTGGTAAAGCCCAATACTCATCAACTGCTTGACTTCGCGGGCGTAATTTTCATCGGGAAACGTGCCATTATCGGGGTTGGCTTTACGGTTACCTCGATGACTTAGAAATATGCCCATAATCGGGTGGTAAGTAACCTGCTCAAGGGTTTCCCGATAGTTACCGAAGGCGTTGTCCACCAGCATGTCGTAGTAACTGGTTACACCGAGAAAATCGGGTTTTTCAAATTCGCGAGCTCTCCGACTGCTGTTACCCGCACTCACTTCATTGATGACGAAGATCTGGGAGAGCGCCCACGCTACTCTTTGCCGAAGTTGATCCTCGGCGGCAATCGCCGCATGCCACCAGGCATAGTGGCGATATTGGGTTGTCCTTGGACTTCCGGTGGTGAAATCAAACCCGTTTTGCGCAAAACCATCATTTCTAAGCATATCAATAGCCAGTTGATGATGGAGCGTCTTGGGTGTTATCGATTCATCAAATTGATCATCGATCCAGTTTTCAAATGCCGCCTCAGCGCCAATATTTTCGATTTGAGCCGCCAGTTCGCTAATGCCAGTTTTGGTGGGACCAAAAGTAGCGCGGGTAAGAAACTGTGCGGCACGGACCCGAGCTTCTATTGAAGCTAAATCCTTAACGCTGTCAGCCTGAAAGGTTCCCGCGTTGACAGAGCGCATTGACCCCGTAAAAAGGACTATGCTCAGAATCAACAAGTGAATAAGAAGCTTTCCAGCTGCTATTATATTTATCATTTTTTCCCCATTAGCAATCGCATCACAAACCGTTCAACTGCCCGGATCGTTTACCCATGTCTTTTTACAGACCCGTCCGATTGAACCACAATTGCATTAACCATAATTGGATATACCGTGAATTGCAAATCACACCCGATTTACGATCGATAATATTAGACCACTGCAATCGGTGAAATCAGTTAATTCACGCACCAACACACATTCGTTTTGATTATTAAAATCAGTCAAAAAACAAAAGTCCCACTCAAAAAACGCGACTCCAATGACACCGCCCTAAAAAGATATTGCAAATTGAAACCACAGGCTGCGCCATCTGCCTAAAACAAACGCAAACCCGTAGACTGCAACGATTCCCGGTCTTATACTCCGCTCAACCTAAGAATGCCGGAATAGCTCAGTTGGTAGAGCAACTGATTCGTAATCAGTAGGTCGGAGGTTCGACTCCTCTTTCCGGCACCATTTTCACCCGGTCCATACCGGACAGATAGGTAACACTTTATACCGAAGACAGTGGTAACACTTTTGGCATGAAGGGATTCGTTGCCGGTTGAACTTTGTTTTCGTCTTCGTCAAAGAATCCTATATCAAATTGTATGGCTCTGACGGCAAGAACTGGTCTAAGCAGGTTCAAACAAGAATAATAATACGATGCGTTACACTACTGAGATAAGGTAAAAGGAAAAGTTCGAATCAGTAAGGAATAAAAACTATGAAGGCAATTGTCTATAAAAGATACGGGGCACCGGATGTTCTGCAGCTTGGGGAGGTGGAGAAGCCCGCGCCAAAGGACGATGAAGTGCTGGTGGCCGTGCACGCGGCCACGGTGAATCGAACAGACTGTGCGACGGTTCGCGCAAAACCATTTTTTATGCGGCTTGTTACAGGACTGCTGCGGCCAAAAAAGAAAATACCCGGCACAGAGTTTGCCGGTGAGGTTACAGCGGTTGACAACAGCGTATCTTCTCTTTCAGTAGGTGACAAAGTGTTTGGCTTTGATGATGACGGTTCGGGGTCACAGGCGCAGTACCTGACAATTCATGAAAAAAATGCGGTAACCATTCCTAAGGGCATGCGTTATGAACAGGTGGTCGCAAGTTCGGAAGGAATGCATTATGCGTACAATTTTATCAATAAGGTGCATCTTAAAAAAGGGCAGGACGTGCTGGTTAACGGTGCAACCGGCGCTATCGGTTCGGCAGCGGTTCAGCTGTTGAAAAATCTTGAGCTAAATATCACTGCAGTATGCGGGACGAAAAATATAGCTTTGGTGAAATCACTAGGCGCAGAAAGAGTGATTGACTATACGAAACAGGATTTCACCAAAGACGACCAACGCTATGATTTCGTTTTTGATACGGTGGGAAAGAGTTCGTTTTTTAAATGCTGGAAGCTGATGAAGCCGGGGGCGATCTATATCTCGTCCGACCTGGGGTTTTTATCTCAGAACATCTGGCTGCCAATGATTACTCCGATAATAAAACCGCTAATCGGTAACAGGAAAACCATATTTCCAATGCCTGTCGATATCCACGGTAGTCTGCTGTTGGTTAAAAAGCTGATCGAGCAGGGCCAGTTTAAAGCGGTTATCGACAGGACCTATCCGCTAGAGCAGATTGTCGATGCTTACAAGTATGTTGAGGCCGGACAGAAAACGGGAAATGTCGTTATAACTGTAAAACATTAAGTCGGATTAGCATTCCCTTTGGAAAGTAAAATTACGCCCATGAGAAGTAATCGAAGTAATACCCTCTAATTTAAAGGCTATCCCCGTGACACAATTACGTTAGTCTGAGGTCACAAAACATTGGAGAATGTGATACGGTAATATAATGGAAACCCCAAAATATGATGCTAACGCTAAGGTTCGGCCCACGGATATTAAAGGACGAGGCAATCTGCAGTCGGAGCGGATAGATTTCGACGATATTCCAGTGATTGATATCGCACCAATATTTGGAGATGATGAATCTGCTAAAAGACGCGTTGCCGCCGAAATACGAATCGCCGCCATTAATGTTGGATTTTTCTACGTTCGTAACCACGGTATCCCGCACGATTCCATAGAAGCGTCCCGGCAGTCAGCTGAAGAATTTTATGCTCAACCGACAAATATTAAAGCCCAATATGATGTTAACAATACCAAACGCCACAAGGGTTATGTTCCTGTTGGAGGGTTGTCGGCGGACCCAACTATTGTGGATCTTCAAGAGGGTTACGAAGTAGGCATTGAGTTGCCAGAAGATGACCCGGATTTTGTCGCAGGTAGTGTTTTGCTCGGTCCCAATGTCTGGCCTGTCGAATTACCCGAATTTCGGCGGAATGTTTATGGTTTTTTTGAACACGCCATGGAACTGGGCAAGCGCATGTATCGGCTCATCGCTCTGGCCCTGGGACTTAACGAAGATTTTTTTGAACCCATGGTAACTAAACCCTGTGCTCAGTTGAGAATTCTGTATTACCCCCCCACCGATCCCAGGAAAGCAAAGATCGGTATTGGCGCCCATACAGACTACGAGAGCTTTACTTTGCTTTGGCAAAACGAAAGTGGACTTCAGGTTCAGAACAGGGCTGGGCAGTGGATTGAGGCCCCTCCAATAGAGGGTACATTCATTATAAATATTGGCGATATGATGATGCGTTGGACCAATGATCTGTTTGTCTCAACGCCCCACCGTGTCATCAATTCATCGGGTAAAAAGCGATATTCCATGGCGCTGTTTTTTGCCGCAAATCACGATACCGTAGTTGAGTGCCTGCCTACTTGTCAGGACGAAGATAACCCAGCCAGGTATCCACCTACCCACTTTGGTTACTGGATAGAAAACATGCACTCCTATTCGTATGCCTACCGTTGGGATGAGCGTGGAAAACTACCCGACCCAGAAGAAGAGGCACAGAAACTCCTGGCAAATCGGGGGAGAAAATCGTTCGACTAGCGTTAACGCGATACCGTTTCCACTTCTTCCGCCAAATCAATTTCTTTCGAGACTTCTTCGGTTTCCCTGTGTAGATATATTTCTCGCAGGATGCGGGCAATCCTTAAACGCAGCTCATTGTATTCGCCGCAAATATAGTCATTATATGAAACCACATACTTCGCGGTGTTTTTTCTAAGATGTTGGATATGTTTTACACATTCAACAATTTCAGAAGCAGCTACTCTTAGACGAAAAAATTGTTCCGCA
>JAIBDK010000262.1 GCA_024679435.1 Gammaproteobacteria bacterium
CCCACGTCTCTTTTGACCAGAACCCTTTCAGATGGTAGTTGTCGAGGTCATCAGAGAAGGAAATCGTGGAGTCGTTATTCAATTCTGCAAGACTTGCCTTTTGTAATCTCAATTTTGAAATCAACAGGCGGTCACTGTCGGTCTTATGTTCAAAATCGAAAATTCGGAGGTCAAATCGGTCGCTTAAACCGAAGTCTTCCGGTTTCAGAAAAACAGACTGCTTGCTGCCTTTTACTACGACAAATGGACCGATAGACTGCCTATTGATCTCAATCTCTGCGTTCAGTGCACTGCCGCTTGATGACAGGTTGATTTCCAGTAAATATACCTGGCCGGCATTTAAAGGAGAATCCAGGTCGACAGAGAGAACTACCTGGCCATCCGTGGACGCCATGTAAGACGGTGCGTATTGATAGTTATCTCCGACCAAAAAGGCGTTCAGATAATCGGCATCTGATTTGAGGTCGGTACCAAACCTCATCGTGGCTCCGACAGCGTAATTATCTTTGTTCTCAAAATCCCGGTTGGCGGTCAATTTCCCCGTGTAGGCCCACGAACTCTCATCGTAGACATTCCCGTTTATCTTATAGACCTTGAACTCATTCAGGAATTTTGAATCCTTACCGCTGAAGATGTAGTGAAAATACGTGCGTTCCCTCTGTTCGTCCTCGCTGATCTCGTCAAGAATCCTGCCTTCAATACTCCCGCTGTTGATACCGGCAAAATTTGCGATGGTGGGCGCGACATCCAGCAGTGAAGCTGGCTTTGATGAAATCCTGAACGGCCTGCTGTCCAGGTAATTTTTCACCATTAAAAGAGGTTTGCCGGATGCCATGACTTTTCCGTTTCTTTGAGCCTCGATATATCGACGCTCACTGGACATGTATCTCTTTTTTGTATATTCGCCGCCACCATGGTCCGCCGCGATGATAATGGCAGAATTATCATAAACACCCAGGTTTTTCAGTTCCTTGAGGTAACTTATCATCAATGTCACGCTGGCAGACGCGTAATCCTGGTAACTTGAGAAACCGCTGCTGGTCCGTCCGAATTCCAGCTCACGGTTAAGCAGGAATGGTTCGTGTGGCATAAACAAATGATAGAACCTGAATGTGGGTTTGCTTGAGTTGTTCTTACCCATGGTCCGCAGGTTGTCTCTGAAATTCAAACCCTGGTGTGGCTCTTTATTTGGCAGTTTAACCAGGCTTTCACTGGTAAACATTTGATCAAAATCGTGTAAGGGCTTAGCAAAATTTTCAGTGACAATGAAATCACCATTATTGTAGACAATCGGCTTGGCCGGGTGCGGTACCGATTGGAACACCGATAAATCCAGGGCCTGCAGATAGTTGTCCAGCTTTTCGGGCCACTGGGTCCGCTCGAGCAAATTGCTCATAATTGAACTGTCCAGGGCGATTGTGCCCTTGACGTGCGGATATAGCCCGACGTCCCAGCCACTACTGATCAAATCGGTAAGAACTGAATCCTGGTAGACGGCATTGAGGAATTCCTGGAAGGGCTGTTGTTTTTGATACCTCTTGCCGGTTAAAAGCAATGGAATGGTGGGGTAGGTCTTCGCAAAGACAGATGATGTGTTTGCATAAAAAGTAAAATCGGCAAACTCTTCCCGCAGTTGCGGGTCCTGGTCAATCAACTCCCAAAACAGGTCTGATTGAAACCCATCCAACAGAAAAAGAAAAATGTTCTTTTCGTCCGAGTAGGTGAATTTATCAACATGGTTTATTGCGGCATATGAATCTTCTTCACCTGTGAAATCATGTGTTACTACCGTGGTGACAGTGGCCACACCGGTCAGAATGATTGTGAAAGTGAGGATTATTTTGGCGTGCCGGATAATTTTCTTACGCAGGGCAATAAAGATAAACGCGCCGAGCAACCAAATGGTCGAGTCAATCAAACCCCGGAATTTTCCGTTCGAGAAATCTATCTGGGTGCCATCCAGGACCCCATAATCCCAAACAAGAATATACTGCTGTATATAAATCAAGACCGAAGCCACGACAAATAAGGGAAACAAATATGCTCGAATCACTTTTGGCAAGCCAATCGCGAGCAGCAATAACAGCACTGACACGGCAAGGAAAAATGATACGAGTATACTGGTTGAATCCGAGATTGCCGCGCTGAAATTAAACTGGTTATGCAGCCAGATCGCGATTGGAAGTGCAATGAGGATCTGGAAAGCAACCAGCAGCATTGACACAAAAAATAACAGTCTTTCCTTCATTTTTATCTGCTATCTAGTCATGATGCTGCGGGATGAGAGGCCATAGGGATCATCATGCCTGGATCAGTCACTCAACCAATCATTATTCAATCGAACGATCAGATCCCTGGCTGGTCCCGGTTGATTGTGTTCATCATAGACACCGAGTGTTTGTACATAAGAATACAAACGAAGATCATCTATCTGTATTTTAGTGTCGCTGGTGATCGAAAATTTTATCTCCAGTTTCTTGAATGGTTGGGATTCCAGTGTCGTGCACCGGTAAGCCGTCTCGTTGACATCTATCATTCCGGCTGCCGTATCGTCAAGCAATAGAGTTACCCGGGCTGGATCGGCCAGTAAACGGAAATTTGCACAGAATTTGATTTCCTCGCTCGGGGTTAAACCGACGAAGCGATCGTATGGTGCGAATGTCTGGCTGATTTCGCCTCCCGGTTGAATTTTTAATGCCTGGTCTCCATCGTCATTTGTAAGGACTTCTGATTCACCTTGAACATCCCAGCCACGCAATCCCAATTCAAATGAACTGTTGTAGATGGCTGAATCGGTGTAACCGCGGTAGGCCCACAAGCCATAACCTCTGGATTTCTGTTTCAGGAGATCTGCCGAACCTTCCAGGAAGGTTGGCAATTCTGCGGGTTCAATTTGTGCGTGATGACCTGCAAATGAAGGCGTGTTATCGACAAAATTGAACTGTTCCACGATGTGGTCAATGTTTTTCTCTTTGCCGGTAACGTTGTTGAGCATGTATTCGAAGTGTCGCAATGCCTTTTCTGCGGTCAGCAGTTCACCCACGTTTTCCGCCCCATAGTATGGAGCCCAGTAACTACCACGTAACTGGTCGTCGGTAATTGCCATGTAATGCTCCATCCAGAATGAATCGTCGCCGTCGTGGATGAGTTCCTTGTCAACTCTTACTTCCATGGCAAGTTCGGGTAAAACCTGCCGGCCGGGAACAACCAGCTGATCAATCAGGAATTGATCTACAAAACGCATGAAGAACCAGAAAGCAGGTGATTCCCTTTCAGGCACCGGCACCTTATCAAGTGAGTCGAACGGCCGCCGGTAATAAGTCTCGACCAGGTGTTTTGGATAGTGTTTTGCCAGCCACTCCTGGTAGCCCGAGAGCTTTGCTATCTCTAAGCGTCTATTGCCATCCATTGCGGGAATAGATACGTAGGGGCAGAAAAAATCCTCCCACGAAAAAAATGCAAATTTGAATGAATCCCGATGCTGATCAACCCGCCTGGCGAGTCGTTCTACATACTGGTGCCATTGTTCTCTGAGCGAGCCGTTGGTAAATACTTCTGTACAAAGTTCACGGTTCCTGGTCCCGACCGCCGGGTCAAAACTATGCGGGAAGCTGATGCGTATTCCGTAATTCAGTCCTTTTTCGTCAATTTTTGTTAAGAGCCATTCAAGCCGGTCATACAAAAATGACGGTTCAGGCACACCATCTTCAAACCCAAGTTCAAAGCCCATCCAAGGAATGACCAGGATAACCGTATTAAAGCCATCGGCCTTGATTTGATCAAAGTCTTGATCAACCTGGCTTCTCTCAAAATCTCCCCAGAAGGCAATGGGCCAGCTTGATGAAAAATAATGAACAGCCTTGATAAATACGGGTTTGATACCCGCTTTTTTTGGCGGGCTTACTTCCTCTTGCTGGTTTTCCGCTTGCAGAGTTGTTTTTGTTTCCTGCTCATAAAAATAATTGATGGCCAATAAAACCGTAAACAAGAACAGGATAAACAGCAGGAATTTACGCATATTTGCTTGTATATACCATGAAACTGGAGGATTGACCGCCGATTATACAACCTGCTTATTCAAAAAGGATGCTCCGGACAAAAGCTACAGGCCTGGTTTCCCGGGGCAAAAAAAATGCAGGGTACCGAAGCACCCTGCACTTGGTTGAGGCTCTAAAGCCCTGGTTTAACG
>JAIBDK010000093.1 GCA_024679435.1 Gammaproteobacteria bacterium
ACCGACTTTCATGTCTCCCAGCGTTTCCGATTGATCGGCCTGTCGGCCCTCAAAGGAAAACTTCACCGAATACAGACTGCCCAGTTCGGGTAACACTTCATTTTCAAGTTTATTGCGAATTTTATTCGCATTATTGACAGCAGGATCGACACTCGCAGTCACGGTAATTGCAAGCCTGCCGTTAGAATGGCGAATGGTTTCAAATCCTCGCTCACTTTCAATAATGGCCAGATTGTCAACGGGCTCACTCCTGCCATTGGGCAGAATAATATCCAGATCAGAGAGACTCGATAGACGATTTCTTTCAGACTCGGTCAGATGCAATCGAACGTCAATATCATCGAACCCATCAGAAAGTTCCTGTATCTTAAAACCGTCATAGGCTGCTCGAAGTTGCCTTGAAATACTGTCGATGGTTAATCCAAGGGCTTCAGCTGTCGGATTGAGTCGAAGCACCATCTGTTCACGGCCGTAGGGGGCATCATCCCCTACTCCACTGACACCGGCAATATCGCTTAATACATCCTGTAGTGATTGCGCCGCCAGTTTTACTGAATTGATATCATTTCCGGACACTCGAATATCTAAGTCCCTGCCCGGGGGCCCGGCTCGCGGCTCCAGAATAGAGAGGCTTTCAATACCGGGGATTCGAGGCAGTTTTTCTTCCCATGCTGAAATGATGCTCCGGTTTCGAATTGTGCGTTGATCGGGATCCGTTAATTCAACCCGGATCGCACCAAAGTGATCTCCCCGCCGACCGGCATCATTTGCGCCTTCCACCGTTCCATGACGAATAATGACCAGGTTAATGAAATCTTCCCCGAGTTGTTTCTCAACTTCATAAAGAGATTGCTCCATTTGACCAAGATAGGTTTCCACTTGAGACTTGGGCGTACCGGAGACGAAACCGACATTTGCATAAATACGGTCTGCCTCAGCGGTGGGGAAAAACTGAAATCCTATTCGGCCGCCCTGAACCCATCCAACGGTGGCAATCATAATCGCAATCATCAGCGACATCGTTGACCAGCGATTGGATACACTAAAGCGCACTAGGGGCCTGAACCATTTATCCCGAAACCGAACAAATCCGTTGTCAAATGCTTTCCGCAATTTACCGGGGCGATAATCACCCATTGCGCGAAATGAATGGGTGAGATGCCCGGGAAGAATTAAAAAGCATTCCACAAGAGAGGCCACGATCACACATATAATAACCACAGGAATTGCCTGTAGTATCGAACCGATAATGCCCCCTACGATTAACAACGGCATAAATGCCGCAATAGTAGTAAGGGAAGAAGAAAATACCGGACCAAGCATTCTCAAGGCAGCAGATTGAGACGCCAGCCGGGGGCGCTCACCCATTTCATAGTGGGTCATCGCATCTTCACCGACTACAATGGCGTCGTCTACGATAATCCCCAAAGCCATAATCAATGCAAAAAGGCTGATCATGTTTATCGAACCGCCTACCATATAGAGGATTGCCAGAGCCGCCATAAACGAAACAGGAATCCCGACGGCAGTCCACCACGCTACGCGTCCACTCATAAATAAAAAAAGGATAAGTACCACAAGTATCAACCCACCCAGCCCGTTTTTGACCAATAAGTTAATTCGTCCCTGAAGCAGTTCCCACTGCTCATTGAAGGGAACTAACACAACTCCTTCAGGTAAACTCGGCTGTACGTCTTCAAGCCATTCATGGAATATCGCGGCTGATTTCAGGCTATCACCACTTTCCGTCCGGTTAAGAGACATTTCCACGGCCGGTAACCCTTTGAACCAGATTGATACCTGCCCATCTTTTGGCTTGCGATTTATTTCCGCAATTTGACCTAAGGTGAGTAGCCTACCCTGCTTTCCGGTGACGACTGGAATAGTCTCAAATCCCAACGAATTTTCTCTGCGCTCCTGAAAACGCAATTGCCGGGCAGTTTCCTCACGCCCAATGATTCCGACAGGAACGTCCCGGGACCACGATGCGATCCTTCTTCCAAGTTCATCCAGCGACAATCCCCAGCGCCTCAATTCCGAAGATGGTACCTCTATGGAAATCTGTTCATCTGGCAGGCCGCTGATAAAAATTTTTGCGATGCCTCTATCTAATAACTCGGTTTCGAATCGATTCACTAATCCACGCAACTCTCCAAGATCTTTTACCCCAGTAACTAATAGCCGGGAGATTCCTTCGTAACGCGTCGCTTTGGATACTTCGGGGGTTTCTGCGTCATCCGGTAAGTTTCTAGCCAGATCGACACGTTCTTTCACCTGATCAACTGCCAACCCCATTTCTGTGCCTTCATAAAACTCAAGGGTAATGGAGGAAACTCCCTCTCCCGATGTTGAGGTCATCTGCTTAACGAAATCGACATCCCGCAATTCCTGTTCCAGTGGCGTCGTGATCAGTTCTTCAACATCTTCAGCGCTCGCTCCGCTCCAGACAACCCTGACACTTGCGTAATCGATGTCGAAGGTTGGAAAAAATTGGGTGTTCAGTTGTTTGATTGCCCAGAAGCCAGCGAGAAACATCATCACCATCAACAGATTTGCAGCAACCGGGTGATTGCTGAATATACCAATTAGGTGTGAGTTTTCTTCCTTACTCATGGTTGTCTCGAGGTCGACCCTTATCCACTTATTACGATTCAGGCCTAAAGCTGACTAATTTCAACGGTGAGACCGCTCACCGCCTGAGGTAGACGTGAGATAAGGATCTGATCTGATTGCTGCAGATTCTTACCTGAAATAATAACCATTCTCTGGCCATTTTTCTTATTCAGCTCACCCAAAAGTTCTACGTTTACGGCTTCCAGCATATTATTTACAACACGGTATATCCGGTTTTTTCCGTAAAGTGCATCAATAGAAACAACAACGGCATTATCAACTGGAGGGAGGTTCAATCTTACTTCCAGAGTAATTCCTAATGCCGGCAGTTTGCTGGTATTACTCCTGAAAAATGCGTCTACCCCTCCCTGACCCTCCGAAACCACAGCCGACAAACGATGCAGAACGAGCTCAATTTTTCCCGACGTATGAACTGCTGTGGCAGTCACTGACACATCGTTATCCAATGAATCCTGAAGTATGGGAATATAATCCGCTGGAACCTGAACCCGGACTTCGAGGCTGGACCTGTCATACAATTGCACCAGGACTCCTCCACGGGTAATCCTGTCGCCGTGAGAAACAAATACTTTTGTGACTTTCCCGTCCGCCGGGGCATAGACCAGAGTTCGTGCAAGATCGTTCTTCGCCTTTTTTCTAAGCGCCTCGGCCTTTTGTTTTCGGGCTTCAAGTTGCAACTGACTGGAGGGAAACTCATCAATAGATTGCTGACGGTTTAGGATTGCGAGCAACTGTCGTTGCTCGTTTTGTAATGCCTCATCAAGAGTCGCCAGAGACCCCGCTTGAGACTGAGCGAGTTTTTTAGCTCTATTCACCGCATTACGAATAAGTTTCAGCAACTGCTTTTCGGTCCTAAGCGCACTTTTATCGGCTTCCAGCTGAATTCTAGTATTTTGAATCTGGGCGTCTACTTCCAATAATTCAGCTTCCCTTTGGGACAATTCAAGACTTAGATCGGTATTATCAAGCCTAATCATTAACTGCCCGTTTTCAACGGACTCTCCTTCCAGAACGTAAACATCTACAACATCTGCTTCAATAGCCGAGGTCATCAAACTTGAATTTGGAGACTCCACCTCGCCAAAAAGCCGGGTTATCGGAACAGCAGATACCAAAGCCGCTTTCTGTACATTTACCAGAGGAGACACAATCCTTGCTTCAAGGGGATCCGGCTCCGTTTTGCTATTCTTAAGGTGGATAAACACACCAATGCCCACGGCAAGGATGACTAACGGGAACAGAAATTTGAGAACCTTCATGGTTGATATTTATTTTTATGTAGACATGAGTGTGTTGAGGATGAGTATAGACCAGCAATCATGAAGACTTTGTGAAAGATAATGAAAAAGTAAGTCACAACTGATGGATATCAATAAATTGTGATCGATCTATACCCGTTTAGGCCATTTTATCTATGCCGGTAACTTCATATAGATGTATTCACCAGTGCAAGCGCACTATCCATTACCTTTAAGCCTCTCACCCAGTGCTTCCAGGCCGGCGTTTAGGGTTGTTAGCATTCCGGCACTCCGATTGTGGTTTAACAACTGAGTATTTAAGCCTCCCTCTGTAGACAAGTCCTGCATGACTTCAAGAAATCGATTATTTCCATCTTTAGGAACAGTGTTTAGATATCCCGAAACCAGGGATGCTACGTAGATTTCAGCATTTACCAAACTTCCGGTTTTGTTACCAAGCCAGCTACCTGCGCAATTCAGTTGCGCCATCATGGTAGATAAAATTGCTGTTGCGGCAAAATGTGGCCCCATATGTTCTTCGCTTTCAAGCAAAATAATCGGGTTTTCATCACCAAAAATCTGTTCGAGCAGCGCACTGTCGGGGTAAACCGGCAGCGGGCAATTTCCGGTTTCGATAAAAGGCAGTGGTATGGTGACGCAAGGATTATGAGCTGGCCCGATCAAATCGCAGACTTCGGCAAGACTGATATCCGCCATAACACTGATTGTTTTGTGATTCTTGCGAAAATTCAGGTCAGGAAATATTTTCCGGGCTACATCGGCAAGTACGCTGAGAACGATAATATCTGATTGGTCCAGCACCCATTGGTTATCGCCTACTTTGAGGTTTTCAATCTGACTCTCAAGCCTCAATGAGATTTCAGCGCTTCTTTTGCTTACACAAATGCAGGCTTGCGGAAAGCGACGGGCAACAGAGCGTATCATCGGTTCAGCAATTTTTCCGCATCCTATAAATCCTATTTTCATAGTCATATTTTTCTGTTTTACATGTTGATAGATTAATTGCCGTTACCTGCTACCAGTCTTAGTAAACATGGCATCATATCCTGAATCGAACGACACGGAATAGCCCCAAGTCTCTTCAGCTCTGGACTTACATCCACAGGGAGTGACGTATCAGTATCCTCGGGTATCTGGTTAAGCTGGCCTCCAATCATCACCGGCAAACTAATACCCCGCTCTTCAAGCTCATCTTTGAGCTGTCCATAATAGGATAACGCTATGCCGTTATAAGTGCTTAAGATAACGGCATCAACCTCACTGCATTCAACAATTTGAGCGAGATCATCTGGATCTACCGAAACACCACCATCAACAATATCTATTCCAAGTCCAATCAAAATTTGCTCTAACAAAAGTTTGCTATGCTCATGCACGTCCGTGGTGGCAACGACTATCCTCAGCTTGTTCCCCTGTAACTGCGATGCACCATGATCGGCCAGTTGCGCCATATGGTAACGAGCGGCTTCCATAATTTCCCGCTGGGTATCAGAACTTACAACGGGAATACGCAAACCAGTAACAGGATCAAGGGCCCCTGGGCCGTACCATTGTTCCAGCTTTTTACCACCCAGGCGCCTGATAGCAAGGAACATCTCCACCGCATTACTTACATCCACTCCCGACGCTTCGAACCCGGATAACAGGTTGCGTTTGAACGTCTCAGCACCTTCGATCAATTTTTTCCGAATTTCTTGTACTTTACCCATGTCTATAATCGAATCAAATCCTCGGGTTATATCGATCAGTTGAGCGGCAAAAATCTGGGCATCAATTATTTCTGAAATATCAGGAATACGCTGGTTTTCGGTAACGGGAACCGGGTTTATCGCGTGGCCACTCGGATTCCTGATCTGGGCGGCAATATCAATCATTAGATAACCTGACAAACTTGCATAATTTTGGGCAGGCATACCGCGATAACTTGTGGTGTTTCCGTAAATCATGCTGCCGGGTTGTGGGCTTATTTCTGATAATGCCAGTTGAAACGCGTAGCGAAGTTCCGGCGTACTATAATGATGGCCGTAACAGTGGGTTACCTTTCCGCCTAACAAATCGGTCACCAGATATCGTTCCACCGCCGCGGCACCCAGGGCGCAGCAAAGATCTCCAAGCACACCGGCGAATCCGTCATCGAGATTGGAATGAATCAAGACATCGACAGGCTGCGCAGCCATCAGAGCGATGGCTGTGAGGGTTGAACGAGTGGTTTCGACGTCGTCTCTCCAGTTTGGTAACTCGAAAGTAAAATACTGCCCGAGATTACCGATGGTTGTTACGCCTGCACTTAACGCGCTTTGTGTATTTTCCAGTGCTGCGGGGAAACCCAGCATGAAATCACCAAAATGAGAGGCAACCGGGGCCTGATTGGTAAGCCTGTAAAATGCCTCAGCGTCGCGGAGAATTACCCCGGTACCCTGAATTTGTTGATCTCTGATGTCTCTTGGAAAGCCCATACTCCAGTCCAGACAGATTCCATATCGATCAACTTCAACTCCGCTTTTTAAGACAGTCTCATATATTTCAGAGAAGGCACGCTCGCTTTTTCCAACATCCCTGAACCCCATGTGTGCGTGCTGCATCAGCTTGCCACGTTCCATCTGGCGAATTTTATACTCGCGCTCGGATCCACAATGATGAGCTTTTAGGAACTCACAAGATTGAACTCTCCAATCGTTCGCCAGTAATCGGCCGTGAGAGATAATCTCCTTAACATCTGGCAACTCAGGTTCCGGGAGAAGGTCTTTCTTTCTAAAATTTAGGTTAACTTCCACGTATATTATATTGATTAATATATGTTTGTTAGAAGTTCTACGAAGAAATACTGTCTAGCAAACGATCCAGAAACATATCACATCTAGCGAGTTCCGAGCGCTGGATAAATTCATCCGGTTTATGTCCCTGCTCCATTGATCCAGGACCGCAGACTACGGTGGGTATGCCGAGTCGACTTTGAAATAACCCACCTTCCGTCCCAAAATCCAGCTTTACTATAGTTTGATCTGAAACCAGCCGTTGAACATACCCTACTACTTCTTCTTCCGCAGCCGTATTCAGAGCGGGGTACTGATTGAACATCTCAATGTCGATCTTAGCGCGAGGGAACAACCGTCGGTATTTCTGGGTAATTTTCTGCGCTACGGATTTAATATTTTCCATTAGCACCATGGGATCGTCCTTGTTCAAGTTTCGAATCTCGAATTTAAATTCGCATAAATTCGGAATAATATTTAACGCAGTACCGCCATTTATGGTTCCGACATGCAAAGTAGAATAAGGAACATTAAAGTCTTCATCATGCCCACCCTGATCAATAAGTTTTTGCTGCATTATTCTTAGCGCAGCAATCATTTCAGTAGCTAAATAAATGGCATTGAGTCCTTCATTCGCCATTGCTGAATGCGCCTCAACACCGTGACACCGACATATCGCAGCTGTTTTTCCCTTGTGGGCAACGGCCACCTGCAGAGACGTCGGTTCCCCAACAATACAAAACCCTGGTCGTTGCGGAGCCGATTCGAGAATGTCGATCATTCGTCTTACACCTACACATCCTATTTCTTCATCATAAGAAAATGCCAGGTGAATCGGCTGGGCTAAATCACGCTTAACTGCCCCTGGCACCATTGCCAGAACAGCAGCAATAAAGCCTTTCATATCGGTAGTTCCCCGACCATACAACCTGCCATCATCGATGGAAAGTTGAAACGGGTCTACTGTCCACTGTTGTCCGTCTACAGGAACAACATCTGTATGCCCGGAAAGCATCACTCCTCCGTCGTGTATCTCACCTGCCTTGCCACTGTTTCTGGTCGGTCCAAAGACGGCATAAAGGTTTGCTTTTGTGGAATCATCATTACAGGTCAGCGTTGAGCTGATACCATGGTCTTGCAGATACTGTTTGATATACAGAATCAACGCCATGTTACTGTCACGACTGACTGTCTGAAAACCGATTAGTTTTTGTAAAATTGTTTCCGAAGGTGTCAAAATATGTCCTACGATATTAGACGTTCTATTGTAGACAAATTTATAAAGATAAGCGAAGTCATGCACAGTTTCATCGCTATAATCCGACAATAAACCCTGGTTACTTAATCCGATTCAGCTTCATATTCCTGCC
>JAIBDK010000265.1 GCA_024679435.1 Gammaproteobacteria bacterium
GCAAACCAATCCCGCCTTTCTCTCGGTCAAGATGAGTCCAGCCTCGAACCAGACGGGTAGATAAATGTTTTAGTTGAGCTAGTTCAACCTGCAGCTTTCCTTCACTGGAAGTCGCTCTCTGGGCAAATATATCCAGAATCAGACCGGACCTATCCAGAACCCGGCATTTCGTCGCCCTTTCAAGGTTTCTCTCCTGAACCGGGCTAATGGCGTGATCAAGGATAATTAAAGTGGCCTCATAAAACGCGACCAGCTCAGCAAGCTCTTCAGCTTTTCCCTTACCAATAAAGGTAGCGGCTACGGGTCTGGAACGCACAGTGACAAAGCGCTCACAAACATCAGCCCCGGCGGAGCGCGCCAGTTCAGATAGCTCTTGAAGCGGATTATCATCCAGCCCAGGCGCAAAGCATTCCTGCCGAACCAGAATGGCGACATCCCGTTTACCAGAATTTACTTTTTCTTCTTCTACTGCGCGAAACATGCGGTCTCTCGCGAAAAAAAACAACGCAAATACAAATCCGGTTTTAGAATAATGTTAACGGGCACTTCACTGACAACCTTGCTCAAAACAGAGGAAACTGTTGAGGCTTAAACCATGATCAGAATAAAAAATACTAATCTTGCCCTAGAGGAGCATCTTCATCATCATCCGCAGGAATACGAACGGCACGTGCAGGCACAATGGTCGATATAGCATGTTTATAAATCATCTGATTAACTGTATTGCGGAGCAGAATAACGAATTGATCAAACGATTCCACCTGGCCCTGTAACTTGATGCCATTAACCAGAAATATCGAAACCGGGATTCGCTCTTTTCTTAGGACATTCAAGAATGGGTCCTGTAAAGCCGTTCCTCTTTGTTGTGCCATTTTATTCACCTTTTTATATTAGGTAGTTTATCAATAATCCTGAATTCGGTTTGAAAATCACATACATTCTCCAACTGACTTCAGTCAATTTAATTTATTACACTGTTTATCGTTCCAACAAGCCACATGTTACAAGGAATATGTCAATTTCTCGCCCCATAAATATACTGCGAACAGAGCAGGACTTGATAGAGTTGAGCCGCTGCCAAGATTTCGTTTAAAAACGGTTTATTTAAGTGCAGCGCTTTAAATCCAATGGTATCACAAAGTTCATATTTTCACCGATCTACATCCCACCAGAAAAAGAATAAAAAAACCGAATAACTCTTTGATAAAAATACAATTTTCGTGAAAATTTAGAAAAAGTCAACAACCTGTTACTCTAATTATCGGTAACAATCTCATCGGTCCACTTGATAAAAATTAATTTTCAGATTTACTTAATCAACCAAAACACCAACCACCGCCAGCGAATCCCCCGGCTTGATTAGACCAGGATGATGCCTACCGATAACGATTCCTGAAATGGGTGCATGATGAAGAATCGGATCGACACCTGTTCGTTCAATATTATGAATTCGAGCCATCAAATCCCCTTTCTCAACGGTATCGCCTATGTCAGCAGTAAGCTCGAGAAGGCCAGTGGAGGCAGAGGTAATAAAACAGTTCCCGTCAGGCATATCGACATTAACAGACTCCCGAACCACAACATCTCTTTTTAGCGCGCCCGCATGGACACAAAAATTCAATACACCGGTTCGGGCTATTTCGTTAGTTATGCAACTGGTTGAACCCCCGCCGCCTAATTCCGTAGAAACAAACACCTTACCCTGATTTTCCGCCGCTGTGTCATACATACTGTCGGCATCAAGCTCCAGGAGCATTACGCTATAGGGAGCTCCAAAAGCACGCATGGCAGCTTCACACCGCGCCTGCTGCTGTTTGTCATCGAGAACGTGGGCGGCAGCAAAAGGGACAAAATTCAGCGTTCGACCACCTGAATGAATATCCAGCACATAATCAGATAACGGTAACAAAGTACGATTAAAATAATCGGCAATCTTTTCAGTCGTGCTGCCGTCAGGATTTCCAGGAAACGCCCGGTTCATATTGCCGTCATCGATAGGGGACGTCCGCTTGCCGGCACAAAACGCCGGGTAATTCATCATCGGCACAAATATTATTCTGCCAGTCACCTCAGACTGCTGGATTTCATTGGCCAAATTCAATAACGCTACCGGCCCTTCGTATTCATCACCATGATTTGCACCGGTGACGACCACCGTAGGACCTTTCCCATTTTTAATCATAGCAAGCGGCGTCATAATGGCACCCCATGCAGACCTGTCATCTGAATGCGGTAACTTTAAGTGGCCGTGATGAACACCTTCCGCTTCAAAATCAATATCAGTTGTCACCGGGCTTTGCTTCATAATTTGACTCCTCGTTTAAATTTTTTCCAGTCAGTGTGCCAAAACAGCGCACCAGAAAAATTTGTCAGATTTAGTAAAAAAGTTATTATTTTAGTTCTCTGATAGAGCCATACAATCTGGCTTTCAGATAACTGATCACGCTATTCGCAACATTTTCCCGACTCGAATCAAACCAGACAATATTAGACTGATTTCGCAACCAGGTTAACTGTCTTTTCGCCAACTGACGCGTAGCGGCAATCCCATTTTGAATCATTTCCTCATGACTGCATTTCCCCTCTAGAAAATGCAGCACCTGTCGATAACCGACACATTTCATCGAAACCAATTCCTCGGGATTATCGATATCTTCTAAGAGCATTTTCACCTCGGCAAGCAAACCATTATCAACCATCATCCTAAATCGCGCTTCTATTCGATCATGCAAAATTTTTCGATCGGAGGTGAATAGCGCAATCTTGACGGGTGCACGAACCAACCCGGGCATCCGGGATTTAGCCATAACCCGGGTTGGGGGTTCCCCAGTTATCCGATAAATTTCAAGTGCCCGGGTAATTCTCTGATAATCAGCAGGCTTTATTCGTTTCCCGGCCACCGGATCCAACGCAAGCAGTTGGGCATGCATGGCTTCTATTCCGCGCTCTGAAATCTCTGATTCGAGCTGCTTTCGTAGTTCGGCACTTGCTGAGGGCAAATCAGATAATCCATTTTCAAGCGCCGAAAAGTAAAACATGGTTCCCCCTACAAAAACCGGCAGTCGATTCTTTAACCCGATAGCTTCTATGAGCTCAGCGCTATCGGTGCAGAAATTTGCGGCAGAATAGTTTTCGGTAAATTTTCGGATATCAATCAGATGGTGGGGATACTTTGTCAGAAATGTCGTATCAGGTTTGGCCGTTCCAATATCCATCCCACGAAATATCTGAGCGGCATCTACACTGATTAATTCTGAATCCAGCGCATCATGAATTCTCGCGGCTGCATCGGTTTTTCCCGATGCCGTGGGGCCCATGATAAATACAACAGGGAAACCACTAGCGACCACGCATAAACCACTTGTCAATTTCTTTAAGAGAAACACTCATCCATGTCGGCCTGCCATGGTTGCATTGACCAGATCGTTCCACTATTTCCATCTGACGCAGTAAAGCATTCATTTCCGATATTTCCAGCTTTCGATTGGCCCGGACCGAGCCATGACAGGCCACACTGGACAAAATTTCATCCCGGGCATCTGCAACCCGATGGCTTTCACCAAACTCGGACAGATCTGAAATCACATCACGAACCAATGCCTCCAGATCATTTTTCACCAATATTTCCGGTACGGCCCGGACAGCAATTTTTTCTTCTCCCAGGGCATTAATTTCAAACCCCATATCGGCAAATACACCGGAATAACTTTCTACAATTCCAACCTCCTGCCGACTGATATTGATTTGCAATGGAACCAAAAGTGGTTGACTGATGACCGCTTTGCCGTCCATCTGCGACTTCAATGCTTCATAGGTCAACCTCTCATGCGCCGCATGCATGTCCACCATAATCAGGCCATCACTGTTCTCAGCCAGAATATAAATACCGCGGAACTGGGCAATAGCAAAACCCAAAGGCGGGATATCCACCGGTGATGCAATGGTTTTTTCATCGTTAATGTTGTCAGGATTCGTCAATGGATCAGATAATGACACTTCATTCAACCCTGCTATTTCCTGGTATGTGGTCAACTGCTCCTGCACCATCGTTTGAATATTATTCCGAACATGGGGTGAACCATATCCACCCATTCTTGCCGGCTGAGCCGCCGCGGCGTTGGGAATTGGAACGTGTACTTCCCCCTGCGCGGGA
>JAIBDK010000362.1 GCA_024679435.1 Gammaproteobacteria bacterium
ACCTGGTGCTGACGGAATGAGTGCTACCGCATTTCCTTCCGGGGTAAAGACTATGCCAGTTGAAGCTACTGAACATACCGGACCAGTGATCATTTGGCGAAAGGAATTGCGCCCGGATAGCGGTGGAGCTGGAAAGTTTCGAGGTGGTCTTGGTCAGTTTATGGAAGTTGGAGCTGCTGAAGGGTATGAATTTGACTTTTCGGCGATGTTTGACAGGGTCTCGTATCCGGCTCGGGGCCGGCAAGGTGGTCAGAACGGAGCGCCTACGACAATCTCGCGAGATGACGGGGCGGCCATGAAAGGGAAAGGTAAGCAGTTTGTGCCCGAGGGCCGGCGGGTGATGCTCGGGTTTCCCGGTGGTGCGGGCTACGGCGATCCGGCAGATCGTGATATTGAGTGGGTGCGCCGAGATCTTGAACGTGGATACATAACGTCAGAGGAAGCGCAGACTCGATATGGATTGAGTCAGGCGGAAGTTGAAGAAGTTATCGGTCTGGCTTGGATAAAAGGTTGAATGTGATCCATCAAAAACATCCCGTTGTTCCAACACAATCGAGCTATGATGTTGTCATTGTTGGTGGCGCAATGTATGGATCGTCGGTCGCCTGGTTTCTTGCCGACAACCCTGATTTCGACGGTTCAATACTGGTGGTTGAACGAGATCCTGCCTATTCAGCTTGTTCTACGGTACATACAAATAGTTGTATTCGTCAGCAGTTTTCTCGGGAGCTGAATGTCCGGATATCACAATTTGGGGCAGAATTCATTAAGAACTTTCGGGAGTTTTTTGGAAACGACGAGAGAGTTCCTGACATTCCAATTCAGAGTTACGGGTATATGTATTTGGCTGATAACGAACCCTTCGCGGAAACTTTGCGAGAAAGCCAGCGTGTTCAAGTCAGCTGCGGGGCGGGAACCAAAATCATGAGTGCCGAAGAAATTCTCCGGGATTATCCATTTTACAACGTGGATGATATTGTTGCAGGAAGCCACAACCTGGTGGATGAAGGATATTTTGATGGCGGCACGATTTTCGACTGGTGGAAGCGCTCGGCAAAAGAGCGGGGGGTAGAATATATCGGTAATGAAGTGGTATCCATGCAGAAAAATGCCAATGGATCCCTTGTTGAAAGTGTTACTTTATTGTCTGGAGATCTAGTCCATTGCGGTAAAGTAGTAAACGCTTCGGGCCCAAGGGCGGTATTAACTTCCCGCATGGCCGGTATCGAACTTCCGGTGGAACCCCGCAAACGTTACACCTTCATTTTTGATGCAGAACAACCTCTGGATCGAGACCTTCCTCTCACTATTGATCCATCCGGAGTTCATATGCGTAGTGATGGTGCTTATTATCTGGCTGGTTGCCCACCCGATGATGATCCGGCTGTAGATTACGATGACTACGATCAGGATTACAGCATCTGGGAAGAAAAAGCCTGGCCTGCCATTGCTAATCGAATTCCTCAATTTGAAGCGATTAAGCTGATTAATTCCTGGGCCGGGCACTATGCGTTTAACACGCTGGATCAAAATGCGATACTGGGTTCGCACAGCACAGTGGAGAACTTTATCTTTGTAAACGGCTTCTCCGGTCATGGCCTGCAGCAGTCCCCTGCGATGGGGCGCGGTACTGCCGAACTGATTACTTATGGTGAGTATCGAAGTTTGGATCTATCGCCGTTTGGTTTCGACCGGATTGAACGCAACGAGCCTTTCAATGAAAAAGCGATTATTTGATTTTAGTCAGTGTGTTCCACACTGTGAATGGTGATTACAAAACTGAAGTTATATCAAAGTAGCCAAGGTCGGCTGGAATCATTACATCTAAAATTTAAGTTCAACTCGAGTTGTGAAAAGCTTTGAAGAGCGATGAATTGACCGCTTAATCACAAAATCATTCAATATTCATTCATAACTTACTCGGTAGCGCTTATATTTTTATTAGCTGCATCATTGTTTAATTTAACTACTCTTTGAGGAAAAGGAATCTCAATGCCTGCCTGATCGAATTCTGACTTTATTCGGAACCGAGCAGCGCTAGCGGCTCGCCAGTAGTTATCCATATCGCGAATAAAAAACCGTATCTCAAACATGAGGGCGTTTTCTCCAAAATCTTTGAAGATGACATTTGGCGCAGGGTAAGGAAGTACATCAGGAATATCATTGGCGATATCCAATAGTATTTTTTGAATCTGCATCGGGTCTGAATCATAAGATACTCCTATTGGAACAACTACGCGTCCCAGTTTACTTTTGTGCATCCAGTTGATGACTTGCGAACTGACTAAATCCCCGTTAGGTACGATAAGTGCTGCGTTATCAAATGTCTGTATTTCTGTAGTAATAACGTTGACTTGCTTGACATAGCCCTGATTTTCTCCAACAACAATCCAGTCTCCAGATTTGATGGGTCGTTGTATTAACAGCACCAGTCCCGAAATAAAATTGTTAATAACATGCTGTAAGCCAAAACCGATTCCAACAGACAATGCGCCAAAGATTAGAGCCAGTTCTTTGGTCTCAAGACCTAACATTGATAAGGTAAAAAACAACAAAACCCCAATGCCTACGTACCCTATTCCTGAGCCAATTGCATTTCTTACTCCTATATCGAGATTAGTCTGTACTAAAAGTCGATTAGACACGAAAGCCTGAAAAAGTCTGATGCCAACAAACAGCGCGATAAAACTTGCAATCACACCGCTAATGTCAATCAGGGACAATGTGCGAGAACCGATGTGAATTTCTGTTGTAAGGCTGATGATTGCAGGTTGGATATCGTCCCAGGGAACGCCAATTAAAACTAAAGTTAGCGGAATCAGAAGAATTAGAAGGGAAATGTCAATTATTACTGTTATCCAGAATACAATTCGCTCACTGGCTAAAGTGCTAAGCTTCATGAAATCACAAACATAGGACCCAAATCGGTTTTCGCGGGAAGTGACCTCGGTAAGTAGGGTAGAGACAAAACCGTGAATAAGTCGTATTAAAGCAATAGCACTTAGAATCCATGCGGCTCTCATCAGGATAAAAAGACCGAAATTAAGATATCCCGCCAATGCCATTACAATACCGCCAACTAAAAGTATTCGGGCAATGATGAAAACAAATCTATAGGTTGGTGAAAGGAGCACTTCTTGTGGTGAATCTGCGTTTTGATCAACAAATCGCCAGTTTTGGTCTTTAAGGATATTG
>JAIBDK010000144.1 GCA_024679435.1 Gammaproteobacteria bacterium
AATCAGTTAGAAGATCTAGTAACGCTTAAAAGCCGGGCCAAAGTCGTTCAGGGTGAGACAACAATTACGGGGAGATTGATCACTTATAATTTGAAGACTGAAAAAGCATCGGTTAAAGGGGGTGGACAGAATACAGGTTCATCAGGATCGGTTTCTACTAGTGAAAGTGGCGATTCTTCTTTGCAAGGAGGAGAAACTGAAGAAGCCTCAAGACCCAGTCTGGTGATTCAACCAAGAACAAAGAAAGTTGAAGAAAAGGCCCCAGTACCGGAAGTCGAGTCTGAGGCTGCCGCCACCGCCACAGAATAATTATCCGATATTGGAATAACTTTTCAACGTTGTGATCCTGAGTATTAGATATAAATGAAAAAGCTGTCGGCCAGAGGGCTGGTTAAAAGATATAAAAATGTAACAATCGTTAACGGCGTTGACCTGGCTGTTGCCAACAATGAAATTGTTGGTCTTTTAGGAGCCAATGGTGCTGGAAAAACCACCTCGTTCAACATGATCATCGGTCTTGTGCGTGCAGATGAAGGGGAAATATTGTTGGATGATGATGACATTACAGAATTACCGATGCATCTCAGGGCCCGAAAAGGCATTGGTTATCTTCCTCAGGAACATTCGGTTTTTCGAAAGCTTACTACCGAAGAAAATATACTGGCGGTTTTGGAGGCTGCGGCAAAACACGACAAGGAAACCCAGCATAATATCTGTGAAAAATTGATGGATGAGTTCGGTATTCTGAAACTACGTGACAAGCAGACTATTCAACTTTCCGGGGGAGAGCAAAGGCGGGTTGAAATCGCAAGGGCGCTTGCATTGGAGCCAGCATTTATTCTGCTTGATGAGCCATTCGCCGGTGTGGATCCGATTGCCGTTCGGGACATTCAACACATTATCCGTGTTCTCAAGGAAAGGAGTATTGGTGTGCTGATTACTGATCATAATGTCAGAGAGACGCTGGGAATTTGCGACCGGGCCTATATTCTTCATCAAGGTGAAGTCCTGGTTTCGGGGTCTCCGAGTACTATTATGTCCGATAGACGGGCTAAGGAAGTTTATCTAGGGCACGATTTCAGGATGTGACAGGCGTTTGGAGTTTGCCTGCAAATCTTATGGTAGGCGTTGTGGTAACGGTTTTTACCGTGTTGATTGAGCGGGTATTAAAAAGAATTACCACCAAATTTTTAAAAGTATATCACACAAATTTAAATTCCCTATTTGATGTAGACTTAATCTGTCAGCTTAAAATGGAACGCCAAGAAACTTCCCGTCAATGAAACAATCGCTTGATTTAAGGCACTCTCAAAAACTTGCCATGACCCCGCAGATGCAGCAGGCGGTCCGGCTTTTGCAGATGTCGTCAGTCGAACTTAGTGAAGAAATTCAGCTTGCTCACGAAACCAATCCGCTTCTTGAGATGTTTGAAGATTCCGAAATCTCCAGCGATAATCACGATCTGCAGCAGGAGTCGAGCACCGATCAGACTTTAGATTCCATGGTCGAGCAGCCCGAGTTGGAAAAGCTGGAAAACAATGAGGACGTTGCTTTTGAGCCTCTCCCACAACTTGAATTTAATAATGTTGATAACCAGAGCGATGTGGGCTGGGATGATTTACAAGGCTTAACGCCGGTTGATCAAAGAGACCAAAGAGACCAAATAAGAGTCCGCAATGAAAATTACCACAGTGGCGATGACAACGATTATCTTCTGCAAATCCCGGAGGATCAGGTCACGCTCAGAGAGGCGTTGGGGAGCCAGGCAATATTTCTGTTTAATGATGAAGGTCACCGACAAATCGCCCATCATATTATTCAGAATATTAACGAAGCAGGTTATCTGGATGTTGATCTTGAAGATATCCGGCAGCAATTGTCAGACCAGCGCAATGTTTCGATAGAAGATATTGAAGCGGTGCTATTGGTAATACAAAAGCTTGAACCCGCAGGAGTTGCTGCAAGATCACCTGAAGAATGCCTTGGTAATCAACTGGATGCTGTAGACAGCAATTTACCGGGGTATGCCACAGCTCGACAAATTGTTAGCCACCATCTTGGGCTTCTTGGATCCCGCGATTATGCAAAACTGAAAAAGTTGTTACAAGTCAATGAGGGGGAATTGGGTCATGCCGTCGCGTTGATTACTCACTTGAATCCTCATCCGGGATACAGCTTTGGCAACTCCAGAACTGACTATATCGTCCCAGACATTTTGGTTGAGAAAAGAAACGGCAGCTGGTTGGCAAGGCATAACGCCCAAAGCCTTCCTAAACTTATGATAAACCAGAGTTACCAGCAGTTGATCAGTCAGGGCAAAGGGAAGGGTTTTGGAACTTTGAAGGAGCAACTTCAGGATGCTCGATGGCTTTTGAACAATATTGAAAAAAGACACCAGACTATCTTGTCGGTAGCGAGGGAAATTGTTGAAAAACAGCAGGGCTTTTTCCACAATGGACTCGAAAAAATGCGGCCTTTGACGCTTAATGATATTGCCACTCCATTGGGCATACATGAGTCCACAGTGTCTCGAGCAACTACGGGCAAGTATCTCCTTGCGCCGCAGGGAATTTTCGAATTAAAATATTTTTTTTCTTCTCAGTTATCGGGTGACGATGGAGAGGCAGTTTCATCTCTGGCAGTGCAGACTGGAATAAAGAAGATTATTGAGGCTGAAAATTCGAAAAAGCCGGTAAGTGATAAGAAAATTTGTGCTCTACTATCGGAAAGCGGGTTGAAAATAGCAAGGAGAACCGTGGCCAAATATCGTGAGATGTTAAACATACCATCATCGAGTAGACGCAAGACTTTGTGAGGAGGGTGATCAGAAACATCGATGCAGATTGAGCCTGTAAAATCGGGCATATCGAATATCAACTACTATAATTAACTTGGAGTAAGTTTTATGCAAATATCAATTAGTGGGCAACAACTAGAAGTTACTGAGGCATTACACAATCATGTTTCCGAAAAAGTCGAAAAGATAGTCCGCCATTTTGATCACGTCACCAATACTAATGTGGTGTTACAAGTTGAGAAGAACCGGCATATAGCAGAAGCCACAGTAAACACGAAAGGTGCTATGATTCATGCCTCAAGTACAGCTGAAGATATGTATACAGCGATTGATTCCATGGCACATAAACTAGACAGGCAAGTTATCAAGCACAAGGAAAAGTTGAGCAACCACCATAGAAACGAAGAAACCATTAAAAATATTCCTGGATGATAGATTCTGTATCCGGTGTGGCTCAGCAGTCAGGGCCACAAACTTCACCTTTAGCACAAAGTAGTTTTCTCAAACCTGAACAGGTTGTTTCCAATTTGTGCGTGGCCAGTCGAAAACGATTGTTTGAGAGGTTTTCTGAACTCATAGCAAGCAGGTTTTCAGACGACCTCACAGACAGCGAGAGTGCTGATACTTATGAAGGTGCTGAAGAGGTGTTATCAGCCGAAAGTATTTTCGAAACCTTACATGACCGGGAACGGCTCGGGTGCACTGCGCTGGGCAAGGGTATTGCTTTGCCCCATGGTCGAATAGCCGGGTTGTCGGCACCCGTCATTGCTGTCGCGCGCCTCGAAAAACCGATCAGTTATGACGCTCCCGATGGTGTGCCGGTATGGATTGCCGTCTGTTTGCTGGTTCCGTCAGATGCCAATGATGTACATCTTCAGTTGTTGGCAAGTCTGGCCAGTCGATTCAGTGACGACAAATTTGTCCATGAAGTGCAAGCTGCCGATTCAGATAGTGATTTGTATAAGCTGTTCGCTGATCTTTGATCAGCCATGAATACAGAGCGTCAAGAGCAGGAAGGCGTATCACCGGAGCGAGTTATGGACGGTGTTCAGGAGGTCGACTGGATTAGCTCCTCTACCAAGCGTATTCGTGCCCAGCATCACGCAATCAAGTTATTTGGATTTCTTAATCCGCTGAGAGAAACCCCGGTTTGTATCGTGACTGAAAATGAGCTTGAGTGGCTGTTTTCGCAAACTGAGCAATCTCTTGGGGCGTCGCCGGCATTTGACCCAGAAAAGGTAACTATATTAGTTTTTTGCGATAACTGTCGACCGAATCCTGCTGTGATATCAGTGTGTCGCAAGCATAATATTGCCTTGGCTAGAACGCGATTAACCGGCAATGATATTCTGGATTATCTGCAACTACATCTATCCAGAGTGATTGCAGCCAGAGGAATACAACATGGCGTATTTCTATCGGTAATGAATGTGGGAGTCTTGATTATTGGGGCTAGTGGAGTGGGTAAAAGCGAGGTTGCGATGGACCTTGTTCAGCGCGGTCACCAACTCGTTGCAGACGACGCCGTGGAAACTTATCGTGGAGAACAGGGTGGGCTGATTGGTGAATGCCCTGATGCACTCAAAGGCTATATCGAGATTCGTGGTCTGGGCATCATTAATATTTTGAAAATGTTTGGCCCATCTGCGGTTTTGGACTCGTGTCGGCTTCAGCTGGTAATTGATTTAATTGATGCCACGAATTCGGAAATTCGGAAAGTCGACAGGCTTGCTCCCAGCCTTAAAGACTGGGAAATGCTCGGTGTTAAAGTGCCGTGTCTGACGATGCTTGTGGCACCGGGAAGAAACTTGTCGGTTCTGGTTGAGGCGGCGGTGCGCGACCATCTTTTGCGAGTTGATGGGACCGACAGCAGTGCTGACTTTATTCGGGCTCACACTCGATCATTGGAAACCGGGGCGGAAGAAAGAGGGGCTGAAAAGCAGGATGAACACACTTGCATCGGAGATGATTTATGACCGATATGATTATAATCAGCGGTCTTTCAGGTTCCGGCAAAAGTGTGGCATTGCAATCTCTTGAGGATATTGGCTACTACTGCATTGATAACCTGCCAGCATTTATGTTGCAGGATTTTTCAACCCGACTTCCGGAACGTTTGGAAGCTTCCAATGGTCCGATACTCGCCGGTGCGGCGGTGAGTATAGATTCACGAAACAAAACTTTTCTGTCTGAACTGGATACCAACCTTAATGCGCTAGAAGGGCTCGGAATACATTATCGTATTCTTTTTCTGGACGCCGAAGAGCAAAAGTTGGTGAGACGATACAGTGAAACCAGAAGAAAACATCCGCTAACCGATATCAACACACCATTGGTGGAGGGGATTCAACAGGAGAGATCGTTGCTAGCACCTCTGCACGAACGTGCAGAAAAAATCATTGATACTACGGAAATGACACCTCATGAATTACGGGGTTTAGTGAGAGACTTTGCGGGTGGGGTTTTATCTTCAGCACCTCTCCTTCTGGTAGAGTCATTTGGTTTTAAATACGGGACGCCCCGGGAAGCTGATTTCGTCTTTGATGTCAGGTGTATGCCGAATCCATATTGGCACGAACCACTGCGCGAACTGACCGGGTTGGATGATGCGGTGAAGGTGTTTCTAGGTAAAAGTGATCAGATTGAGGAGATGACTCGGGAGATTTTCAGTTTTTTGATGAAATGGTTGCCTGGATTTGCTAGTGAAAACAGAAGCTATATAACGGTGGCGATAGGCTGCACTGGTGGTCAGCATCGATCTGTTTTTATTGGCGAAAAACTCTTTAATCTGCTTTCTGATAAAAATATCAACGTTCAGGTCAGGCATCGGGAGCTGGCAAAATAGTTTAACTTGTAAGGAATAAAGAATAATAAATGTTTATAGAGCGAGAAATTGAAGTCATTAACAAACTGGGATTGCATGCCCGGGCTGCAGCGAAGTTGGTGAAGCTTAGTGCGGGATATCAAAGTTCTATTAGTTTAGATAAAGAAGGACAGTCTGTGGATGCCAAGAGCATAATGGGAGTGCTGATGCTGGCTGCTTCCCAGGGCGCAAAACTCAAACTGATGGTGGAGGGAGATGATGCTGAGCAGGCCGCTGATGGAATCGAGGGCCTGTTTCTGAGCTACTTTGACGAAGGGGAGTAGAAGGGGAACCGGCATATGTTTACACTGCACGGAAACGGAGTTGGATCCGGGATAGCTATCGGGACGGCCCGAATTTTGAGAAGGCCGGGTCACGATATACCGCATTACGAGATAGATGATGATCAGGTAGAAAGGGAAGTTCACCGGCTGGAAACATCGATTGCGTCTGCTAATGAATCTCTTAACCAGATTCTGGATCAATTGACCGCAGATGGTGCTGGAGAGGTGCGGGCTATTCTGGGCGCTCATCAACTAATGCTCGAAGATCCTATGCTCATTCAGGAGCCGGTCAA
>JAIBDK010000078.1 GCA_024679435.1 Gammaproteobacteria bacterium
AATCATTCGAAAACGGTATGGTTCGGTTATTTTGTGTTCGTTGGAAGCTTTTAGTCTTGTGTTTGGGGGCAGTTCTCTGCCCGATATTTGCAACGGCCGCCCCTTACGAAGAACCACCGACCATCTCGGCGGGTATGATTATTCCGGCTGAAAAAATTGTTGGTGATCGATATAAGGTCGTGGCCGACGTTGCCACCGATGGCTTTTTAACCCGAGCTATCATTGAATCAGATTTTGGACTATTGGAAGCGGTTGGTCCCGGCATGTTGAGCGTTCGATTGCACGAAGTTGAAGCGTTGGCGAAGCTGGAAGAGTTGGAAAGTTCGGACGAGTTTCAAAAAGGTGCCCAGCAGTCGTTTGATGCCAAGTTGGATGCATTCAAACAACTTGCGGATAAACCTGAAGAGACTGCGGACGGCATTGGAGAAGGTGTCAATCGTTTTTTTAAACGAGTAAAGAGATCAACCAAAACCGGGATTCAAAAAGCGAGTGATGTGCTTAATGAGGAAACCCCGGGGGTAACTGAAGGTGGCGGGGGGGAGAAGCTGCCTGGCGCGAGTGCTCTATCTCAGATCGGGAGCGAAGATCAGGGTGGTGAAGCTGAAAGCAAATATACCAAAGCCGCAAAAGCATCCGGTGATGTTGCGATAAATATTCTCGGCTTTGATGATTCAAGAAGAAAGCTGGCAAAACGTCTTGGTGTTGACCCTTACACGACCAATGCGGTGCTTGCTCAGAAGCTTGACGAAGTGACCCGGTCTATTTTTGCGGGAGAATTTGCCGTTGACGTTGCCACTTCCCTTATTCCGGGTTCAATCATCATTTCCGCATCGAGTCTGGCAACAAACTGGGTGTGGGATACGCCGCCGGGTGACTTGCGTGTCGCTATTGAAAACAAGCTTTTGACAATGCGGTTTACCCAGGACGAAATCGACCGACTGCTCCGGCATCGCTGGTATCCGCTATCTTTTCAGGCGGAACTAACCCGTGCTCTTGAATCCATGCAGGATGTGTCTGGGCGCACCGATATTATGCCTTTGGCATTGTCCGTGACCGGCTACGATCAAGCCCGTTTTGTGGTCTATACGCTGCGGATGTTGGGTCGCTATCACCATACGGTTGAGTCTCTTGATTCCATCCGTGTTTCTGGCACCATAACAGGATATGACAACAACCAGAATATGATCGTTGCTGCGCCAGTAGATCATGTCAGCTGGACCGCAGATTTAGATAAATTTTCAGGTAGATCCGAGTTTGAGGAGGAGAACCTTGCAGGTGAAAAGCAAATATTTATTGCCGGTGTGTTCACTGAGCTTGCGCACCAGGCGTTGACCGAAAGAGGATGGAAATTATTCGAGAACAGTGAATTACTTGAACTTAACGACGTGACGGCAGAATAAGTGGGGTTAGGCAGGTTTGCGTTTCATAACATAGACCTTTTCTGTTAGCGCATCCAGGCCACGATCGCTGAGATTTCCGACGGTGTCAGGGCCCGAAAAACAGCCAATGCGCTGAACGGAAAAATTTTCTTCAAATAGGTTACGCACTGCTTCTTCGTCCACCGAAAAGGGTGGGCCTTTCATTTTTGATTCGTCATAGTTCATACTGATTAATAATATCTGACATCCGGGATTCAATAGCATCGATAAATGTTGTGCATAACGTTCGCGCATTGCCGGTGACAGGGCAATAAGCGATGCTCGGTCGTAGACGGCGATGACGTTTGCAAGATCGAGTGAGTTCAGGTCAAAAAAGTCTCCTTGCCATAATTCAATTCTTTTTCCCTTGAAGACTTTGAATGATGAATGGTTAAGTTCTTCAAACTCTATTTGATTGTCGATAAAATACTTTTCACAGGCAATCTCACTGAACTCCACGCCAAACACGTTAAATCCATTGTCTGTGAGCCAGTGCATGTCAATGGTGCTGCCGCACAAGGGGACAAAAACGATATCTCCATTCAGTTCGGGGTTTGCCTTAAGTTCCTGAGCGATGACCTTCCAGTATTTTTTCAGCCTGGAATTAACTTTTTCCTGATGAAAGCCGGGTTTGTCGGCTTGCCATTTTTCGAGCCAGAATTCTCGTTCCATGTCGGATTTACCGATGGGTGACGTAATATGGGTAATGATACGGCGGGTTGCGCATGTCTTTCAAGAATCTGCGGACGGTTTCGTTTTCTGTTCGCGATGCAGAATATAGAGCCCGCTGGCGATGATCAGGGCGGCTCCTGCAAATACCCAGTAATCTGGCAGTTCGTCAAACAAGACATAGCTAAATCCTGTTGCCCAGATTAGCGTGGTATACGAAAACGGTGATACAACCGAAACCGGTGCAATACGCAGGGAACGGATAAGGCAAAAATGTCCCAGACAGCCCATCAAACCCATTAGTAAGAACAATGGCCAATGCGTGAGTTCGGGCCATTGCCATTGAAAAGGTACGATCGTGGACATCACAATGGAACCAATCAGACCCGTGTACAGCAGAGATGTAAGCGGATCGTCGTAAACCCGCACCTGTCGAGTGTATATCTGGTAAAAGGCGTGCGTAAAAGTTGCCACAACCAGAATCAGCATTGCGATATCCAGTTCAATCATGCCCGGTCGTACGATAATCATCGCACCGATAAAACCAATAATGACACCAATCCAGCGACGCATTCCAACCCGCTCCCCCAATACTGGAATGGACAAAATCGTCACAACAATAGGCGTTAGAAACATAATGGTAGTCGCCGTCGTTAAATCTACGGTTCGAATGCCGAGAAAAAACAACCCGTTGGTGGCCAGCATCAGAAACGATCGCGCAATTTGCAGTCCGGGCTTTTTGCTGGTTATCTTTTGTTTTATACCTGACTTCATGCATAGTAATACCGTCAGCACCAGAATCATGTGGAAGAAGAATCGACCCCAGATAACCTGAACGGTGGGGTAAAACTGCATCAGATATTTGGCGGTCGCATCCAGCGTAACAAAGAAAAACATAGTCAGCAGCATCAAGCCGATTCCGGCGGGGATGTTATCGTTTTGCGGGTTCATGAATTATAGAACGGTGTCCTGAGGAGAATGGCCTTAACGCCGGAGCTACCTTTTCTGAAGAATGCCGGCACACAACGGTTTTGCCCGTTCGGTAGGCGGAGGTTATAGCAAAACCCTGTAAAATACTCCAAAGCGCAATTGTAATCGGTGCGGAGACAGATTTACAGTTCGTTAGATTTAGGTGGCGGTTTTGTTGCCAAATATGGGGGCAGAAATTCTAGTCAGAATAACGTTGAAAACATAACGACCACTGCTTTTCCCGACCGGCCTGGCCAATGCTGTTTATCGCAAATTTTATTTAACGAATCCCGGTGATAACAGTTTAACAGGCAATTCATTCAGTAGATTACGAATGCTTAAAAACCCGGTTACCGAAACGATGAGGGTGCCGCAAAATATATAAAGCGCCAGTGCACCCCAGGGAATGTTAAACGACAGTTCAAACAGGTTTCTGGCCAGAAGCCAGCTACTGAGCATTGCAAGAATGCATGCAACACTGCCTGCGATGAAGCCAGTTAATGCGAACTCTGTGAAAATCGAATTTTTAATAAATTTGCGACTGGCACCCATGGATTTTAGCAATGCTATTTCGCGTTGTCGAGATGGTTTCTGTGCTTGAATCATTCCTATAAAAACGAGCAGTGCAGAAGCGAAGGTGAAAAGAAAAACCACGCTGATGGCGCCGCTGCCCTGATTCGCCAGTTTACGGAAACGTTCCAGCAGCATGCCAAGATCAATGGCGGTAACGTTGGGGAATTGTCTGTTGATGTCGTACACCAGGTCACCGCGCTCCTGCGGCACATAGACGCCTGAGATGTAGTTTCTCGCAGCATCACCGAGGACTCCCGGTGATGCAATGATGTAAAAGTTGGGCTGCATGTTGTCCCACTTAACTTCCCGAATACTGGTTACAGGAGCGGTAAAAAAGATGCCGGCTACATCGAGGGTCAAACTATCCCCTGCGCTGACTTCAAGAACCTGGGCTGTTTCACGTTCAATGGAAAGTCCGGGTTCGTCTGAACTGAACCATTCGCCACTGATAACCGTATTGTCCGCGGGCAGGTCGGACAATTCGGTGAAGTTAAATTCGTGGTTGATACGATGACGGGATTCTGCCGATTTAAAATCGAGGCTGGCAACGTCGCGGTCGTTTATTTTAGCTATTCTGCCGCGGATCACCGCATACATATCCGCTTTAGTAACTCCGCTTTTCACCAGCATATCCTTCAACGGTTCGGTATTTGATTCCTTGATGTTGATCAAAAACAGATTGGGTGCCGTGTCGGGGACGCTTTTTTCCCAGGCTTCAAACACTTCTCCCCGTATCAAGCCCAGCAAAATCAGTGAAAACATGATAGCCGCAAACGTGCTGGCAATCCAGGCGCTTCTGCTGCCGTTCGAACATATTGCCTTAACGGCGAGATACCAGGCGCTGGATTTAGGTGCGATATATCTGTTTGCCAGAACAATCAGAACACGTATACAGGACCACAGTAAAACGGTCGCGACGACCAAACCGGCAAGCACCGACAATGCCAGCGTTAAATCACGGGCCAGGAAAACCGTTAGCAGAATCAAAAACACAAGAATGCTGTAGATGGCCAGGCGGTTTTTGCGTATTTCGTCTGTTTGGCCGGATCTCAACAACGAAATGGCGGGTATCTGTTTCACCGAGATCATGATCGGCAGCATTACCGCGACAAGTGATAACAGGCAGATTATCACCGCGATCATTCCGGGCATCCACGATGCCGGTGGGAGTGCGATGCCGGTTGCGTCTTCAACCAGTTTCCCGGCAACAGCCTGCAAGCCGAAACCCGTTAGAACCCCTATCAGTGCAGCAGGTAATGCAGCGCCGAGATAGGATCGAGCCAGTCTTTTAAGGGTTTGTCGGTGTTGTTGGCCGAGACATCTTAAAATGGCAACTTCGTTGGCTTGTTTCCCCCACAGTCCCTGAGCGGCGAGGGCCATCGCCACGACGGCCAGCACCACTGAAAGCAGGATTGCCAGACGAATGAACGATACGATTCGGCCAACGGTGTTACGAACCTGTTGTTGACGCGTATCCGCAATGCGCCAGGACTCGTATTCTTTCAGTTTTGGTTTTATAGCTGCTTCAAAGCGAGACAAGGCGTCGCGGTCTCCGGCCACCATCAGTCGAAAGCGAGCCCGACTGGCGGGGTTGATCAGGCCCGTTTCGCCCAGATCCTCCAGATTCATCAAAATTCTGGGCGCCAGACGGAGCATTCCTGCACCCCCTTCGGGTTCAAGCAGAATCTCATGCTGATATTTAAAAACCGAATCGCCCAGTTGGACGCTGGAATTGAATTTCAGTCCGAGGCTCTTGCTCAGTTGGCTGGCCGCCCACACGGATCCCACCGGCGGGGCCGATCGGGTTTTCTGACCTTCAGGTAGATTACCCTGTCCTTTTAAGACAATTTCACCTCGTAATGGATAGTTGGAGGATACGGCCCTGACTCCCGCAAGACGACTTCCCCGATCGTTAATAATCATGCTCATGAAATTCACTGAACGAGCAACTTCAAGCCCTAATTCCTCTGCCTTGAGGCCATAGCTGTCATCCAGTGGCCGGGTTGATGAGATCTGGGCATCCGCTCCCAGCATTGCACTGGTTCGGTTAACCATCTCTCGTTCCATTCGGTCACCGAAAATGCCCACTGCTCCAAGTGCAATACCGGCCAGTAGGATGCTGGCGAACAGCAGTCTAAACTCAGACTGACGGAGCTGACGTTTGAATTGTCCGGACATCAGAGCTAGACCAGGCGCCCTGCTTCAATAACATGATGCTGATCGCATCTCTTTGCTAATGCTTTGTCGTGCGTGACTACCACTAGCGCTGAATGGAAGTCCTTGCACAGTGAAAACATCATCTCCTCAATTTGAGCACTGGTTGCGTAGTCGAGGTTGCCAGTCGGTTCATCCGCAAACAGAATGGCGGGTTTTGTCACGATGGCTCGGGCCAAAGCAACCCGTTGTTGCTCGCCGCCGCTCATTTGGGACGGCAAGTGTCGGGAGCGGGCGGCCAGACCCACGTGTTCCAGTGCCGCCAGGCTGCGCTCCCGGATTTGGTTGCTGTTCGGGACGACTTCAAGGGCCAGTGATACGTTTTCAAGTGCGGTCAGGTTGGGTAGCAGGTGAAAGGACTGGAACACAAAACCGACCTTGCCGCAGCGGAGCTGTGCGCGTTGGTCTTCGTTCATGTCGTTGATTGTTTGGCCAAGTAAACTCACCGTGCCGCTGGAGGGTAAATCCAGCCCGGCGAGAATCCCCAGTAAGGTTGTTTTTCCGGAACCGGAGATACCGGAAATAGAAGCAGAGGTGCCGCCATAGATAGTCAGGGAAACATCGTTCAAAATATTGATGGTTTCCGGCCCCATGGTTACCGATTTGTTTATGCGGATGGTTTGTGCAATAACGTGCTCTGGAGGAATGTTTACTTTGTCCATGATTTTTCTGTGTGAACTGCGTAAGATATATCGATGATTAGAAAAAATGTAACCAGACATTTAACCAAATTCAGTTTGCTGGTGCTGGCTACCCTATTGGTAGCGGCTCCCGGTCAGGCACAATCCTATACGATTCTGGTTTGGGGTGACAGTTTGAGCTCGGCTTACCGAATTCCCGTTGATCAGGGCTGGGTCGCTCTGCTGGGTGAGCGCGTATCCGACCGCAACATCAAGGTAGTGAATGGCAGTATCCCTGGTGAAATAACCTATGGTGGCGTTGAACGGATATCTCAAGCCCTTGCGTCGAATAACCCTGATTTGCTGGTTCTTGCGCTGGGGTCTAATGATGGTTTGCAGGGGCTGGATGTTGGGCAAATGCGAGATAATTTGACAAGTATGATACAGACAGCCCGAAATGCTGATACAGAGGTGTTGCTGCTTGGTATGATGATTCCGCCGAACTATGGCAAGCAATATGCAAATAGTTTTCATAATGTTTATCTAGAGCTGGCAGAAACCTATAAAATCGAGCTGGTTCCTTTTTTTCTTGAACCGGTTGCCCTTGATTTCGATTTAATACAGCCCGATGGCTATCATCCAAAAGCGATTGCACAGCCTTTGTTGCTCGATCATGTCTGGCCGGCGTTAAACGCAATGATTCCAAAGTAAATTGACCCGCCATGAATTTCAATATTGATGATTTGCTGAATTCTCCAGAGATGCCCTGGGCTGTCGGGATTGCATTGTTGCTGGTGCTCATCATCTTTTTGCTGTGGAAGCTTCGTCAATCTCGAAACAGGGAAACACAGAAAAGTACTCAACTTGAAATACTGGGTCGCGACATGGTTGCGTTGGCGGAACGTCTCAAGGCCAAAGAGCAAGAGCTAATCAAGGCAGAGCAGACTTATGATCGACAGATAACGACCCTGTCTGAACAACGTGACCGGGTTCAACAGTCTTTTCAGCACGAGTCTCAGCGGCATTCGGAGTTTAGAAACGAAGCGGCAGCAAACGAATCCTCGTTAAAAGAAAGAATCAACGCGGCAACAGAAAAGTTGCAGCTTCTGGAAAATGCAGAAAAACGTTTGCAGTCCAGCTTTGAAAATCTGGCAAACAGGATATTCGAGGAAAAGCATGAAAAGTTTAACGAGGCCAGTAAACTCGGTGTTGAAGCGTTGTTGACCCCTATGCGTCAGCAGCTGGGCGATTTTCGCAAACGGGTCGATGAGGTTTATGACAAGGAGAATGAGCAACGCACAACACTCCGCGCCGAAATCACGCAACTTAAAAATCTAAATGAAAGGATCAGCACCGATGCCTTAAATCTCACCAACGCCCTGAAAGGTGATAGTAAGGTCCGGGGCAACTGGGGCGAGGTGCAACTCGAACTCCTGCTCGAAGAGTCGGGGCTAAAGAAGGGGCGTGAATATGACGTTCAGACAAGTCATAAGAATGAAGAAGGAAAACGCTATCAGCCGGACGCCATTGTTCATCTACCTGACAACAAGGATGTCATTATCGATTCCAAGGTCTCGCTGGTCGCCTATGAAGCCTATCACAGCAGTGAAACCGAAGGGGACAGGGAGAGGTGTCTAAAAGAGCATTTGACGTCCATAAGGACGCATATCCGACAGTTAAGCGGAAAGAGTTATGATGAGCTTGTAGGGCTGAGATCGCTTGATCTGGTGATTATGTTTGTGCCGATAGAGCCCGCGCTATTGCTGGCGCTGGAGCACGAGCCGGGTCTCTACAACGAAGCGTATCACAAGGGCATCGTGCTGGTCAGCCCGACACTGTTGATGGCGACACTGCAGATTATCAATAATATATGGCGCTATGAACATCAAAATCGCCATGCCCTGACCATTGCAGAGGAAGCGGGGAAAATGTACGACCAGTTTGTGGGCTTTGTTGAGTCCCTGGACAAAGTCGGTGACCATATCCGAAAAGCAGGAGAGAGCTATGATGTCGCCAAAAAACGTCTGATCGATGGCCGTGGCAACCTGGTGGGTCGAACCCAGAAGTTAAAGGATCTTGGTGCCAAGGCTAAAAAGACGATCTCAAAGGAGTTGCTGGATGAAGGGGCAATTCAGACCATTGAAGATCTGGCTGGTGATGATATGTTGTCAGACCACAAGTCTGAATGATTCAGTTTAGA
>JAIBDK010000131.1 GCA_024679435.1 Gammaproteobacteria bacterium
CCGGATCGCTAGATGTTGCAAACGTGCCCATTTTGAAAACAACGGTTCCAACATTCTGTTCCTGAGTAATATTCTGAGCGGCGATACCGATACCTACACAAATAACCGGTATTGTTATGAGCAGAAACTTGACGCGATTTAATGCGTCGAACACGGTTGGAGTCGCGCTTGTAACGCTTTCTTCGGCTTTTTGGATGATGCTCATATAATCTATCGGGGTGAGACGGGATAACTCGTTCTGTTTTTACTCGATCTAAAAAACAAACTCTCTTAGCGCCACTCCGGTTGTTTTAATTCAAATCATTGGTTAAGTTTTCTATGGCATTGTCACGATCGCCCTGCTGTTCGTCAAGCAATTTGTAGGCGATGTAGTATTTATAAATATTGCCGACATACTGAACCGTTTCCCGGCCTATTTTTCTGGCTACGATGTGCTCAACATTGCCAAACCAGACGTTAGGGTCAAGACCGCGTTCGGCGGTTTCTTTCCGGAGTGACGCGATTCGGTTGGGGCCGGCGTTATACGATGCGAAGGCCAGCAAGGTCTGATTTAATTCAGTGATGTCTGCGTCGTTGAAGTATCTATCTCGGATAAATCGCAGATACTTTGCCCCTGCGTGCACATTATTTTCAATCTCATGAATGTCGTCGATGGCAACATTTGGGTCTTTGGCGGTGGTCGGCAGCATCTGCATTACCCCTACGGCACCACTTTGGCTTTTTACGCTTTGGTCGAGTCCTGATTCTTGATAGGCCAGGGAAATCAGCATCAACCAGTCGAATCCGAATTTTTCACCGTACTGTTGAAACAAATCTCTGAGTGCGGTCATTTTTTCTATATCATTGGCGCTGTAGGCTTCTTTTACCCACTTGTTGTTTTTCAAATAACGATTGTAAATCGTATTGCCGATTAGTGTTCCTTTCTTGTTGGCAGCGACATATTGGGAAAGTATTTTTCCGAAGGTAGGGCTGTTTTTTCGATAAGCCCAGCCGATAGATCCACCAACAGTCAGGTGAATATCTTCGCGGACCGTGAGGTTCGTGAAAATCGATTCCCAGAACCTCGCTTTATGGTCGTCTACAAATACCATGGGAAGAAGTCCAGCGTTGACCATTTCCAGTAAATCACTGTCTTCCAGATTCTCATCAACAAGTTTGAGAATGATTAGATCCATCTCATTGGCTTTCAACTGATCGTTGATTTTATTAAGATGGGTGTAGTAACTGCTGGATTTCCGAACGTGAATGGTTTCTCCGGACAGGTCTGCAAGCTCTGATATCTCGGGTGCGTTTGGTCCGGTTACCAGAACTTCCGAAATTCCGGAGCCTAAAGGGTCAGAAAAGTTGACTTGTGCCAACCGCTCCGGAGTAATTGTCAGGTTGGCAGCTGCTATATCGCCGATGCCGTCGTTAAGGTACTGGATAATCTTATCTCGGGTTACTGGAACATAAATGATGTTCATCTTGCGCGCGCCCAGCTTATACTTTTTATTTATGAACTCGCCCAGTTGCTGAAGCGAGTCATAGGACCCACCGTGCTGTTTTGCTCCATCCAGAAAATACATCAGCTTGTTATAAACCACTAATGCTCTGATCTGACGACGCTCAAGCATTTGCTCAAAATCACCGACCCAGGGTTTGATATTCTGACTGATGATTTCTTCGGCACCATATGCTGCGTTTTTTTGCAGTATTGGTGTGGTGGCTAATGTCAGAGCCAAGAAGCTCGATACCAATCTAGTGATTTTTTTCATTTCTCAAAGAGTCCGTCATAGCGGTAGCAAGTTTTGCAGCCAGAGCAACAAATGTCCCTATACTGCTGAACGTGTAGATTATGGTGAAAAATTTTGAGGTAGGTGATGTCGGCACCAGGTCTCCGTAACCCACGGTAGTCATCGTCATGGTGCAAAAATATAAGGCATCCAAAAATGACCAGTTTTCAAAATTCATATAGAAAATTGAACCGGATACCAACAATACCAGTGTAATAAGGAAAAGGGCTCGAAAATCCTCATCAGTTGCTGCCTTGATAGTTGCTTTGAATAAACGGACAAATGTAAATAGGAAACTGATCATTTTTGCAAATATTGCAGCCAGACATTGGAAACCATGTATTTTAGAGACAAACGCGATTGATCGCCAGTTATAGTATGACCAGGGTTGTATAATCAACTTATTAGAGATTTAGTTCCGAACAGGGCTAAAGGCCGATGCAACGCGATCGTATTCTGCCCATTCAGCAGCTGGTGGGGCTCATTGCCGGCGCAATTTACGCCGGTGAAATGAGCCTCTCACATGGAGAAAGGACGTTTTGATATTTCGCTTCGCCTCGCCTCGGCGATTATGTGCGCCTGATATTGCAAAGAGATCAAATTGATCGACCGATTTGAGGGGGCTGATACGATCGCGGTGCCGTTGATTCTGGGGATTACCAATATTGATGAAACTATTGGGTTGAGTCAGAATTTTCCGAGTGGGTTGTTTATGTTACGGGAACGATGTCTGAACGTGCAAAACAAGAAACTGAGTATCGTGACTGGCTGGTCACGGAAAATATAAAATTAAATTAGTCATATTTTTATGAATAGTCTGTTAAAAAGCGTTAAATTAATCGGAAACTTAAAATGAAAAAAATCGCTATTGGTGTTGTTGCTATTGTTGTTGTTATTGGCGTCGCGGCGACCTGGTTACTTAACTCCCTTGATGGAATTGTTAAAAATCAGATTGAGGCCATAGGATCGGAGCTTGCCGGTGTGCCGGTAACGGTGACGAGCGTGAATATTGATATTGGCAAAGGGATTGGCACGATAGCCGGTCTGAAAATTGCCAATCCGGATGGTTATAACACGGATGCGGCGTTGAATTTAAATATGTTGCGCCTGGATCTTGATTTAAGTTCTTTAGCTGGGAGTCCACTGGTTCTTGAAAAGCTGGTGATTGACTCTCTTGAGGGTAATCTTGAGCTCAGGGAAGGTAGCACCAACCTATCTGAAATTGTTGCGAATATTCAGTCCGATAATGGGGAAGCGGAAAAGAAAACGGATGAAACAGAATCTGGAGAACCTCTTAAATTATCGATAAATGAATTGTTGATCAGTAATGCAAAAATTACCGTAACAGATAAAGATGTGACAGAAGTTAAAACCATACCGACAATATCATTGGCTGACGTCGGTGGCAAAAATGGCGGAACTCCGGCCCAGGTTTCTGGTGTTATCGTCAGCACGCTGATATCTGAAATACTTAAGGAAGCGGCGGCTCAAAGATTGATGAAAACAGTGGGCGATTCGGTGGATGAGATGGCCAAAGGCTTGCTAAACTCTCTGAATAAAGCTTTGGAGTAATGACCTCGTGGTTAGACCCTCACCGTGATACTGGGGTCAGAAAAATTTGAAATTTTTCGAAATATAAATTAGGCGAACAAACTTGAACTCGATTTTACAGTGTCATCTTTTAGCCCGATACGTGTTGGACAATGACGGGTGCTAACGACAGTGTTCTGTGACAGTGTTCTATGACGGTACTCTATGACAGTGTTGAGTAAACTATAAACTCGAAATTAAATTAGCCAGATCGAATAGGAGTGTTTTCAAATTACGACAGCTTCAATTTTGTTCGGGCTTTAGTTGCGCTCTCTTTTTTCCAGAGGAACACAAATATCGCTTCCATCTTTGGGAACGTCATTTCCCATCAGGATGCGTATCGGCACGGTATAGGTCGTCGCCGCCATTCTTAATGCGGTCCCGATTATTCCACCATCGAGGCCAAATTTGAGGCTGCTGAATTCCCCATCAATATTGATAGGTGCCTGAGCCTGAAAAAACCCGGCATTCTTGGCTTTGGGTTTAAGAACATAGGATATGGTCTCATCCTTGAAATTGATCTCACCTTTTCCTTTGGCGCGAAGTTTAGACGTGTCGAGATAGAGGTCCTCTTCGGTCATAATACCGTCTTCGATGTTAAATTTTGCAATGACACAATTAATCAGTGAGACGTTGGAACCAATTTTAGGCAGCATTGCTACCAATAGATTGGATGCCCACAAATCAATGATTCCGGCTTCAAACTCTTCTGGAAGTAGTAAAAAGTCAATATGCCCGTTGGCGTTAGCCATCATTTTGTCGAGGTATTTCGCTTGTGAATCGAGGTTGATATCAAGATAGATTAAACCCGACATTGTAGATTCCGGCTTGGTCCGTCTTGCCAGAACACCGTAATCGAATTGATCGATACTGGCTTTAATGCCCGCACGAATCCTATCGTTCTCTGGATGGAGAGAGACGCTGGCGTCAAATTTTCCACCGGGTAACTTAAGCTCAAGCGGATTGAAGTCGAGATGACTGTCTCGAAGGGTAATATTGATTTCACCTTCTCCAAGCCAGTCCTCACCGGAGAGAACTTCTTTTACTTTGAGATTAAATCGGCCGTTTGCCATGCCCAGAGATTCAGCCGTGAATCTCTGGGTGGGGGGTGATTCGTCTGTAACCGGATTGTTGTTTTCCTGTGATTCTGTGGCAACCGTATCTTGATTTTCGGATTCGACGGGTATATCTGATTTTTGTTGTTCAGTTTTGAAGTCATTGAGTTGAAGTCGATCCGATACTAAAAGTATTTCAAACTCCGGCACGTCTGTGTCAGTTCGATATTTTGCGGTCCCATTAAGAACGCTTTCGCCAAATTTGGTTTTCAGTTTGTCGATGAAATAACCATTTTTTCTCATGGCAAAATTTCCGACAAATTTATAGGGCCCTGTTTCCGGTATGCGTACGCCTGCCAACTTACTTAACGACCCCAAGTTTTTTCCATCAAGTTTCAGGTCAAGATTCAGGTTGTGCAGTTTGAGTGGAAGTGCCGTGTAGCCGACCAGTGTTAATGCGTTTCCTAAATATTTCAGATCGATTTGGGTATGTGCGTTTTCTCGTTCCATCCTTGTTGCCGGATGGTCATTGGTGATATCGATGGTTACGGGTTCTCCCGCCATAACGACGTCCAGAGTTGTTTTAATCGGTTTTCCAGGCGCAATGACGAAATCACCCTTTATGATTTCCATAATCCGCTCGCTGGAGCTGTCTGGTTCCCCCAGCGTCAATTGCCCTTCTCGAATTCTGGCTTTAACTGTTGAGTTGCTCAGAATATTCCCTAGACTGTATCCTTTCAGATCGAGCTGTATCTCTAACAAAGAGGAGGTGGCATTGACATCTTCAGAAATCTGAATATTGCTGAGAAAATCTCCGATGTTGATATCTCGGGTTTCTAGGACAAGTTTAGCAGTTGCCGGGCGAGTCATCGAATCGAAGGCAATGCTGCCTGAAAATTGGCTTCCGCCGAGCTTCATTGAGTATGGAGAAGAATCGAGGACACCATTGCGAACAGATCCTTCAAAGCCGACGTCCTCAATGCTTATGGAGTCCATCCGTAATTCAACCAGGTTAACTTTAATATTGGAGTCCGGCAATTCTATGCCATCGGGCAGAATTGGAATTTTTAGAGCCGTTTCTATAGAGTTTCTAAGTTCATCCGGATTAATTTTTGTTGGACTCTCATCGATTTTAGGTTCCCCGTTTTGTTTGGGTTCAGGAATTTCTTGTTCAACGACTGGAAAAAAGCTTGTCAGTTCGGGAATATCAATCAGATTGCTGTTTACATCGATCTGAAACAATTTTCCGTTTTTGTTTTCATTTGCGGCAATGGCGCTGTTGATCTCTGTGTTTCCTAGATCGATATTCAGATCGTCCACTTTCCAGTTACCGTGGTGTGCGGTCGCTGTGGCGTTGATGTTGTAGGCCGCCGCGGCATTTTCTTTTACTCCAAGCCAGCGATGCAACTCACCGAGTTTGGGGCCGGACAGGGAGAGCCTGAGTTCAGAGCCGGTTGCCTCTCCGGACTTGCGGATAAAGCCATCTATTATGAGGCTTGCACCCGCTCCGGATGCGTTTATGGCCATGGGCCATTCATTGCCTCGAGCCAATTGTTTTAACTTGCCACCCTCGAGGTTCAAAGAAAAGCTTTCTCCCAACAACTGACCGTTGGTTTTAATAATGAGGGGTGAATTTCCGGCAACATTGGCGCGCAACGACTCCAGTTCAAAGGATACGTTCTTTCCTTCTGCCAAGTCTCCATAACTTAACTTCGCATCACTTATTTCAAGTTTGGTCGTCAGAGAAGAAATCAGCGTGGTAATACTATCTCCCCTGCTTGTTGCTTCGATGTTAAATTTTCCCAAAGAGCCATCAATACCATCGAGTTGGAACCACTTTTCCAGGTCCCGGATATCATTGTTTTCGACTTCGAGAAAGGCATCGACGCTGACTACTCTGTCTTTTCCACTAACGGACAGATTACCCTGCAGGGGAATTCCATTTAAGTTTATGTTCAAAGGCGTATCAAGAACACCTTTATCGAGATTGATTTGCAAATTACTGTGGGAGACCAATGCGCCACCGGCTTTTAGTCGCTTCACATCAATTCCTACATCCACCTTATAACTGACAAGCTGTTCAACAATACCCGAAAGATCTTCTGATTTGGGTGTCGATGGTGCGTCGGTCGATTTTCCCTCGCCCCGCTCGGAGTCACTATCGTCGACCAATTCGAGGAATGGGTCAAGATTTAGCGATTCGATGTCGAGCTGACCTGACAAAGAGATTGGA
>JAIBDK010000213.1 GCA_024679435.1 Gammaproteobacteria bacterium
ATTAAAGCGGCATTGAAAGCTGCCCTCCTGAATGTCCGGTAGCTTATCAGTAACCGGATATCCTGCTTCTAACCAGTGCGGCAAACCGCCGTCAAGCACTCTGCATCGGCGGTGCCCAAAAGCCTGAAACATCCACCACACTCGGGGGGCGGAGAACAATCCACTGCCGTCGTAAATTACTATTTCACTGGAATTGGATATGCCTAGTTTTTCGACTTCTTGGGTAAAAATGGCCTTGCCAGGTAACATGTGGGGAAGGCTCGATTGGTGATCTGAAATGGCATCGATATCAAAAAACCTCGCGCCAGGAATATGTTGCTTGTTGTATTCTTCCCGGGAATTTCTATTTTGGTTGGGCAGATACCAGGAACCGTCGATAACAATGAGCTCATCATCAATACAGTTGGCCAGTTGTTCGGTAGTGATCAGATTTTTGTTCATCTTGTTTGGTCATGTTTCCTGGTTTTCCTAACCATGAAAAAATTAAGTAGCTGGTTATCTTTTTTTTGATATTGGTGCGGGACAGGTTGGGTTTTTATCTAGAGAAGCGGCTTAGTCAGGATGTTTAAACCAATATCATAATGCTTTTATGTATTGGCTTATACATAATAAAGGTTTTTTTTGCGAGTGGTTTTTGTTTGAAGTCATCATCGTGTTATTGCCGAATGACTATTGACCGCTAAAATCTATTAAAATCGGCGCAACCAGAATTAGAAACCTGAAAATGGCTATTGATAAAGTCGATTTAAGAAGCGATACCGTAACACGACCGTGTGCCTCTATGATGCAGGCGATGCAGAATGCGGTGGTCGGTGACGATGTGTATGAAGAAGATCCAACGGTAATAGAGCTTCAGAATACATTGTCAAAAATGACAGGACATGAGGCGGGATTGTTTTTCCCCTCCGGCGTGCAGAGCAATCTGGTTGCATTGCTGACTCAACTCGGTCGGGGTGACGAGTATATTGTGGCTCAGAACGCCCATACTTATAAGTACGAGGGCGGGGGTGCGGCTGCATTGGGCGGCATTCAGCCTCAACCCATAGAGGAAAATGCTGCGGGCGTAATGGATTTGCACAAAGTGGAAGCCGCTGTTAAAGCGGACGATATACATTTTGCTAAAACCCGTCTGCTGGCTTTGGAAAATACCATTGGTGGTTTGGTTGTGCCCTTGGAGTATATGCAGTCTGCTCGGGATCTTGCCAAAAACCACGGCCTTCACTATCATCTTGATGGTGCACGGGTGTTCAACGCCGCAGTTGCGCTGGGTAGACCGGTTAAAGAGTTAACCTCTATGTTTGACACCGTTTCTGTCTGCCTTTCCAAAGGACTGGGTGCGCCTGTCGGGTCTGTATTGGTCGGGCCAGAATCCTTTATAAACCGGTCAAAACGGTGGAGAAAAACGGTGGGTGGGGGAATGCGTCAATCCGGACTACTTGCCGCAGCGGGTTTGTATGCGATTCAAAACAACGTGCAACGTTTAAGTGAAGATCATGCTCTGGCATCTTATCTTGCCGATCAACTCAGACAGTTTGATGATATCGATATTCTCAGAGGAGACGCTCAAACTAATATGGTTTTCTTTAATCTCAAGAGCGGTAGATATGGCGAGTTGCTGGAATTTGGTAAATCTAACGGTGTGTTGTTTGGAGGGCGAAAACCGGTGAGAATGGTAACCCATAAAGATATTTCCACAGAATATATTGATGTTGCCATCGAGCGGTTGTCACAATTTTTTAGCTGACAAAAATTTCGAAAGTTTATTGTTCTATCTCCGCAGGTTTCTGGACTGCAGAATATAAACTCTAAACTGGGCAATTAGACGGTTAAAACCTTGCGTGCCCGGAGGCACTGATGTGCTCTCGCCAGTTGCTTTGGATTGCATTTCATTGGTGCTGAGCTTGAAGATTAATCGGGACCGATTTATCGGCACGGAGATCTATTTGATCAGTTTTTCAGGCAGTTGGAATACCATTGGATTTGTTTAAACGACCAACGTTTTTCCTTTTCAAATCTATTTACAGGTATCATCGATCGGGGGGTCGTTGCGAATAACTGGTGAGCGCCAATTTTTAGTGGCCTTGCTTACATGCCTATGATTATGGCTGGGTAAATCGAAGAGACAGTGAATGCGGGTTGTACGGGCATTTTTTCTTTATCGTATGTTTCGGTTTTAGCACGGTTATTTTGTTCAAAAGCGATTACGAGCCGTTGCAGGGATTTCTGCGGAAACTGATAGCAACAGCTGATGAACCGGCATCAACTGACCTGAATTCAGTCGGTGAGATGAGAATTTAAGCTTGAATCTTGAAAATCTGAAAAAAGCCGAAGCGCGTTTTCTCCAGCGTTATCCGAATGGGTTTCTTGACCCAGACATGGTGGCTATTGGCAAGAAACATAAAATGTCCAGGATGATTGAGTTGTCCCAGGATTTGTTTCGACGGGAAAACTTCGCCAGACCCCATGCTGTCGTGAATAATCTGGTCAAAATTATTAGCGGGGCATCCATGGTTTCGATGTTTGAGAAACCTAAATTCAGGCGGTTTGCCGCTGCACTCGACCTGCTGGAGCAGGAATTACTTTGCCGCGGTCTGGAAGAGCAACTATACGGTGATCAACATCAGGGGTTCGAAATGATGCTGGATGTGCTGCAATCCCGGAAAATGGCAAAATGGACGTTAATGAGTATAACGCCGGCCTACTTCAGACCCCAGGACGAGGTGTTCGTAAAACCCACTACCGCAAAGGGAATTATTAACGAACTGGAACTCAATCATCTGGAATATCAGCCGCTCCCATCCTGGGCGTTTTATTCGTTGTTTCGGGATACGATCAATGACCTTAAGACCCGGGTGGATTCCGGGTTGTCTCCAAATAATGCTGCATTTACAGGTTTTCTAATGATGAGTATTGGAACCAACAAGATGTCGAAAAGGCAATAAAATTTCTTTATGCGATTGTTCTAAATCTAGGCAGAGGGGCGTTAATAAGACGACCGCGCTAACCCTGTCGGATAGATATTTAAGCGTGCCTGCGCCTCACTTGGGAAAACACCTTGCACGCTCATTCGTGGATTGGTACTCTTCAGCTACCGTTGGGGCGCCGAGAAGGCTGAGAAGCAATTGCTAACCCATCGAACCTGCACCGGATAATGCCGGCGAAGGAAACGGTTATTTCCTGCCCCAAGTCCAGGCAATGCACGCTACCTTCGCCGCAACGGCAAAATATTTTTGCAAACTGGCGAGATGAAACAATCAAAAACAAAGATTTCCACACCAATTGCGTTAACCATTGCGGGGAGTGATAGTGGTGGCGGGGCCGGAATTCAGGCCGACCTAAAGGCGTTTTCAGCTTTGGGTGTCTATGGCGCCAGTGTTATCACAGCGATTACCGCGCAAAATACCCGCGCGGTAACGGCCGTTCATGCCATTCCCAATGATATGGTTTCGGCACAGATTGATGCTGTGTTTGATGATATTCAGGTTAATGCTGTGAAAATTGGAATGCTTGCAAGTCCGGAAATCATTCAGGCGGTGTTTTCGAGTATTGGGACATTTGATGGTCCGGTGGTGCTTGATCCCGTTATGGTGGCCAAATCCGGTGATAAGTTGCTGCATGATCATGCTGTTCAATGTCTGAAGGAGCTGCTACTTCCGAAATCAGCGCTGTTGACGCCGAACCTTCCTGAAGCGGGCGTCCTCCTGGGATGTGCACCGGCGGCGTCGGAGCAGGAAATGTTGCGTCAAGGCCGGGCGCTGCTTGATCTGGGGGCGGGTGCGGTTCTGATGAAGGGCGGGCACGCTGATGGTCCGGATTGCGTTGATTTGCTCATTAGCCGGGCTAATCATCCATACCGTCTGACCTCTCGAAGACAAAAAACCCGGAACACCCATGGCACCGGCTGTACGCTTTCATCCGCCATTGCTGCTTGTCTCGCCAGGGGAATGGAACTTAACGATGCCGTGAAAACTGCGCATGAATACCTGCGAAAAGCGATTATTGCAGCAGATTCTCTTAATATTGGACGCGGTCATGGGCCGGTTCATCATTTTCATGAAAGCTGGTCGTCAACAATGCGCTATTCCACGGATAATCACCAATAGTATGACTAATAATTCCACCGCTGAAGTTTCGATTATTGGCGCAGGTGTGGCAGGGCTGACATGCGCCTGTGAGTTGGTTGATCGCGGAATTTCAGTAAGTGTCTACGAACGTGCTCTTGTTCTGGGCGCAGAAGCCTGTTCGTGGTATGCCGGGGGAATGCTTGCGCCCTGGTGTGAACGTGAAAGTGCTGAACAAGAAGTGGTCGACCTGGGTCAGAGAGCAAAGGTCTGGTGGAAAAATCACACAGAAACGGTCGTTGAAAAAGGAAGTCTGGTTCTTTCTCCAAAGCGCGATCTTAATGAATTGCAGCGTTTTTCAAAGCTGACAGAAAACCATCGTTGGGTGAATGCCGGGCAAATCAGGGAGCTTGAACAGGATCTTGGCGGGAGTTTCGAAAAAGGATTGTTCTTCGAACAGGAAGCCCATCTCGACCCTCGACATGCGCTGCAGGACCTTGTTGAATATCTTAATGCAAAGGGGGTTGAGATTCATTATGGGGACCAGGTTTCCAGTGCAGATCTGGGATCTGACTTTGTGATTGATTGCCGGGGATTCACCGCCAGAGATTCTTTGCCTGGATTGCGCGGTGTCAGGGGTGAAATGCTGGTGCTCAGGAGTGACGATATCGAGTTGTCCAGGCCGATCCGGTTGTTACATCCGCGTTATCCTATGTATGTCGTTCCGCGGGGCGATGGACGATTTATGA
>JAIBDK010000426.1 GCA_024679435.1 Gammaproteobacteria bacterium
AACCAGCGCCGAGTTTTTGTACTTTGCAATAATGTCCTGTTCTTCTTTCTGGACAATAATTTCCAGTTGATCCTCGTCATAATCCTCGATACGTTTGCCTACGAGTGCGATACTTGCTTTGGCGTTAGAAATAGCCTTTTCGCGGATTTTCATCCGGTATTGATCCAGTACTTTCTCTTTTTTATCCTTAACGGTAGTTTTTACGCTGGAAAACATGACGGGGATATGATGCGAGCCTGCTTAGCTATTGTTGTTAGTTTAAATGGTTACTTTTTATCTATAAACAAGATAGAACTCAATTCAGTCAGGTGTTTTATTCGCGTATTGTACACATTCCGTATACGATAAAATCTGTCCCGCAGTGTATCGAGGCGCTAGATATCGCATGAAGGTTGGGCACCGATCCTGCTGTTATTAATAGACCGGATTCCGATATTCTGGCAATCCCTCGCGGTCAAAAACTGTATACCTAATGAATACATTTGTATAATCGACCAATTGCTGAGTCGCCTTGCAACTGGCATATTCATACATTCTGATCTTAAAGAGGAAATCCATGAAATTCGAAGGCATCTATCCCCCGGTAATAACACCGCATCATGAAAATGGCGATATCGATCGTGATGGTTTTTCAACCATGGTCGAGCATCTCGTGAGTTCCCGTGTCCATGGTGTGATTGTGGGAGGAACTACGGGTGAATATTATGCACAGTCTAAAGAGGAGCGAATCGAATTGATGGGGCTTGCCCGGGAAGTGCTCCGCAATCGGTTACCTCTGATTGTAGGCGTTGGCGCTATTCGGACCGAAGATTGTATTGAATACGGTCTGTTGGCGAAACAGAATGGTGCTGATGCCATTTTGATGCCTGCACCCTTCTATGCCGTGCCCAATCAATCAGAGTTAACCGAACATGCCCTGGAAATTGATCGACAGGTCAATCTTCCAATCATGCTGTACAACTATCCGGGCCGAACCGGAACGATAATGACGGATGAGTTTTTTAAGCGTGTGGCGCAGAATCCTAATTTTTGTGGAGTCAAGGAATCCACAGGTGATATCAATCAGTTGCACATGCTGGCGCTGGACTATCCGCATATTTCACTGTTGTGTGGAATGGATGATCAGGCCCTTGAGTTTTTTGCCTGGGGAGCCCGTGGATGGGTATGTGCCGGAGGTAATTGTTTGCCAGCGGAGCATATTGCGCTTTATGAAGCGGTGGCTGTTGAAAACAACATTGAAAAGGGCCGACGTATCATGACCGCTTTGATGCCCTTTATGGGAATCCTCGAACAAAGTGGAAAATTGATTCAGACGGTAAAGTATGCCTGTCAGTTGGCTAAACTCCCCGCAGGGCCGGTCAGAAGACCTCTGGGTGAACTCAATGATCAGGATAAAACTGAAATCGAAGCGGTGATTAATGCCCTGAAAGTCAATATGGCTGCTATTAAGTCTGATTACTAAATACGAAACCGTTTGGTAACGTGCTGGGGTCAGTAAATTTCCTGACAGGTTTCTTTTTGCGTGAGAGAGCCTGATATTTGAAAGGGGTTTGCAATGTCGTTCACAGTGTCTAAATTTCCCTCTGATCAAGATGGCTGCGGCTGGTACAACATTTTGCCGGCTCCGTCGCCGCCCAGGGAGCTTGACTCAGATATAGGCGCTGACTGGGTGATTGTCGGCGCTGGATTTGCTGGCCTTTCCGCAGCCCATAGAATTCGACAACAGTCGCCTGAAGACCGGGTAGTTGTTATTGATGCCCAGCGGGTCGGTTGGGGTGCAGCAGGTCGTAATAGTGGCTTCATGATTGACCTTCCCCATAACGTCCAGAGTGACGACTATAGTGGAGAAGGAACCCGGGATCAGCAGGAAATGGTGATGAATCGATTCGCCATTGATTATGCGCGTTCTATGATTAACGAATTTGGTTTACAAGAACACGTTTCTGATATTGGTAAGATAAATGCCGCCACTAGCCATTCCGGTGTCAGTGCATTGGAAAGTTACTCCAGCCATCTTAATCGCCTTGGTGAACCGTTTACAAAACTGGATAGGGACGCATTAAAAGACATTACAGGAACCGATTACTATCATGGCGGAATTCACACCCCGGGATGTCTGCTGTTTCAACCCGCAGCTTATATACGGGGTGTTGCTGAAGGTTTGCTTCCCGGCATTGAGCTGTACGAAAACTCTCCGGTAATAAAAATAGAAACCGAAAATGCGAACGATACAAGTTATCCGTCAACCCGCAGAACTAAAAAAGTAGTGACTGAAAACGGGTCGGTTACCGCAAAAAACATTATACTCACTGTCAATGGGCATCTAGAATCTTTTGGTATTTACCAAAAACGATTTATGCACATATTCCTTTACGGAAGTATGACCCGAGAACTTACCGCTAGCGAACAGCAAACATTGGGTGGCCATGCTGAATGGGGCATTAC
>JAIBDK010000033.1 GCA_024679435.1 Gammaproteobacteria bacterium
TCAAGACATATTTCCACATAGCTTTTGCGTTGCTCTTCTAGTGGGTGGAGGCGATTGTAACGTTCAATGTCGTGCCCATCTCTGGTCAGCTCATTAAAACTGGTGACGCTCCATATATCTGAACTAATGTTGTAATCTTTATTAAGAAGTTCCGCCGCAGCCTCAACTTCGCGTAATATAGTTCCACCACCCAGCAATTGAACTCTATGCGTATTTTTCTTTTTGCCGACCCGTGCTCTGAGATACATGCCCCGTAGAATTCCTTCTTCAGCATTGTCAGGCATTTTAGGATGTGTGTAGTTTTCATTCATTACTGTAATGTAGTAATAAACACTTTCCTGTTCCTGGTACATTCTTCGCAGGCCATCATGAATGATTACAGCAAGTTCGTAACTGTATGCTGGATCATAGGAAATGCAATTTGGTACCGTAGAGGCGAGGATTAGACTATGACCATCCTGATGTTGCAATCCTTCACCCGCCAGAGTTGTTCTGCCTGCCGTACCACCCATAATAAATCCCCGCGCTCTGCTGTCCCCCGCAGCCCAGCACAGATCGCCAATTCTTTGAAATCCAAACATGGAATACAGAATAAAGAATGGAATTGTACAGACGTCATGATTGCTGTATGCGGTGCCTGCTGCAATCCATGATGACATGGCTCCGGCTTCATTAATGCCTTCCTGAAGCACCTGGCCGGTCTTGTCCTCTCTGTAGAACATCAGTTGATCTGAATCCACAGGCTCGTAAAGCTGTCCAAGAGGCGCATAGATTCCAAGTTGACGGAACATGCCTTCCATACCAAAAGTTCGCGATTCGTCTGGAATGATTGGCACAATAAACTTTTTTAGTTCTTTATCTCTGATGAGCGCCGAAATAATCCTCACAAATGCCATGGTAGTAGATATTTCCCGGTCACCGGTACTCTCGAGCTGAGCTTTAAATATGTCCAGGTCAGGTAACTTATATGTGGGTGCACTTAAACTGCGTCTCGATGGCAAAAATCCGCCCAGAGAATGACGCTTGTCCAGTAAATACTCAGTTTCCGGTGAATCCTTGGCTGGTCGATAGAAAGGGGCTTTTTTGACCTCCTCATCAGTCAGGGGAATGTTAAACCGGTCCCGGAATGCAAACAGAGCTTCTTCCCCCATCTTCTTTTGCTGGTGCGTTGTGTTTTGCCCCTCACCCGCTTCGCCCATGCCATAACCTTTTACCGTCTTAGCGAGAATAACAGTAGGTTGTCCGGTGTGGTTGGTAGCAGAATGGTAGGCGGCAAACATCTTGTGCGGATCATGGCCGCCCCGATTAAGTCTCCAGATATCCTCGTCAGTCATATTCGCCACCATCGCTTTTAGTTCGGGATATTTGCCAAAAAATTTTTCCCGAACATAAGCGCCGTCATTAGCCTTAAATGCCTGATATTCGCCGTCCACGGCTTCTTCCATTCGCTGCTTGAGTAATCCTTTATCGTCCCTCATCAGCAACTTGTCCCAGTAACCACCCCAGATAACTTTGATTACATTCCAACCGGCGCCACGAAAGTCGCTCTCGAGTTCCTGAATTATCTTACCGTTCCCTCGAACTGGGCCATCCAGGCGTTGCAAATTGCAGTTCACCACAAAAATCAGGTTATCAAGATTTTCCCTGCCAGCAATAGCCAGGGCACCGGTTGATTCCGGTTCATCCATCTCTCCATCCCCCAAAAATACCCAGATTTTACGATCTTTGGCATCAATCAAACCACGATTATGAAGATACTTCATATAACGTGCTTGATAGATTGCCATAATTGGGCCGAGTCCCATTGAGACGGTGGGAAATTGCCAGAAATCCGGCATCAGCCAGGGATGGGGATAGGATGATAGTCCTTCTCCATCTACTTCCTGACGAAATAGCCTAAGGTCTTCTTTATTAAGTCTTCGCTCAAGATAGGCGCGTGCGTATATGCCGGGAGCAGAGTGCCCTTGAATGAATACCATATCTCCCTGTTGATCAGGGGTGTTAGCTCGCCAAAAGTGATTAAAGCCCACGTCATACAGAGTGGCTGCAGATGCAAAACTGGCGATATGGCCACCAAGTTCTGAAGATATTTGATTGGCTCGCACCACCATCGCCATCGCATTCCAGCGAATCAAAGCCCGGATTCTCCATTCAATTTCATGGTCGCCTGGACTGGGTTGTTCCAGGTGTGCTGGAATGGTGTTGAGATATGCGGTGTTTCCCTGGTAGGGAATATGGATGCCGGTTCTTCGAGCACGATCTATTAGTGCTTCGATTAAAAAATGGGCTCTTTCATTGCCCTGGGTTTCCATGACCGCATCGAGGGAGTCAATCCATTCGGAGGTTTCTATCGTATCCTGGTCGTCAGTTTCGTTCCTTAAACTCATAATCAAATAATGTCTGTAATGAATGTCACTAATGATTAATATTTATACAGTAAATTTTGAATAAGTCTATAGAAGTCAAAAAACTTCTCGATAGCATGCCGACTGAAATATGATTGTAATCCTGCCTGGTTCAAAATTTCTTTCGTTGTTTGGTGTAGGCGGCTAGATAATTCAATTGGTTAATGACTTGTAAATCAAATCATAACTATGGGATGAATAAAGTGAATCAAAGGCGTTGTATCCGGCGTAACTGTTACGTTATTTGTCTTGTTATCAGGTGGCTATTCCTATAAAATCCGCCCGCTTTTTTCCATTTACTCCTTTCTTCACCACACTGAACATTTCAGTGATGGGAAGATTCCAATCCATAGGGAGACTCTATGAGACACTATGAAATAGTTTTTCTGGTCCATCCGGACCAGAGCGAGCAGGTTCCTGCCATGATTGACCGTTATAAAGAAATGGTCGCCTCCGGCAACGGCGCCGTCCATCGTGTAGAAGACTGGGGCCGTCGGCGCCTGGCTTATATGATTAACGACGTGCACAAGGCCCATTATGTTATGGTCAATATTGAATGTGAACTTGAAACTCTCGCCGAAATCGAGCGTAATTTTAAATTTAACGACTCTATACTGCGCCATCTGGTTATTCGCAGAAAAACCGCCATTACTGAAGAGTCTGCAATGGCAAAGGCAAAGGCCCGAGAAGACGAAGCCGATGCGGCTCGTGATACTCGTTCTCAGCCGGCCGCTGAAAAACCAGCTGAGAAACCTGCGGAGACTGCTTCTGAAGCAGCCTCTGAAGTGGCTGAAACACCCGAAACTGAAACAAAAGAGGAGGTTGCATAATGCGATACCAGAGAAGACCTCGATTCTGCAAATTTACGGCAGACGGCGTGCAGTCTATTGACTATAAAGATCTTGATATCCTAAAAGCTAATATCAGTGAGACTGGAAAAATTATGCCGCGTCGCAGCACCGGATCAAAGGCCCATTTCCAGCGACAACTTTGCCGTTCCGTAAAACGCGCTCGATTCCTGGCCCTGATTCCCTACACTGATCAGCACGATAACTAGGAGATATCATGGAAATCATACTTTTAGAGAAAATCCAGAATGTCGGTGACATCGGTGATCTGGTCAACGTCAAAAATGGTTATGCCCGTAACTTCTTGATTCCTCAGAGAAAGGCGATGCTGGCAACAGCTGAAGCCAAAGCTGTCGTTGAGGAAAAACGTCGTCAACTGGCTAAAGATGAAGCAGGCCGCCTGGCGGAGGCTCAGGCTAGAGCCGATAAGTCAGTGAGAGAAATTCATCTGGTTCGTCTCTGTGGCGAGGAAGGGCAACTGTATGGTTCTGTCTCACCACTTGATATTGCCGAGGCCATGGTCGCAGCGGGATCTGAGATAGAGAAATCTGAAATTACCCAGCCCGATGGACCTATCAAGCACATTGGTGACTTTGAAGCCGATGTTATTCTCCATCCCGAAGTTCGATTTACGGTGAAAATTATCGTTGAGGGGGAGAAGGGTGACGGAAACCCAGTTGATGCTGATGTGGCGCCAGTTGCTCCGGTTGATTCGGAGGAATCAGAGTAAAGTCAGTTTTTCACATATTCGGTAATGATCCGCTCAGACATCACCAATTTGCAATCAGACCCTTGCATCATGCGAGGGTTTTGTTTTTGTGGGCTTTGCGAGTCGGGTATATTGATGATTTCGATTCAGGCATCAAAATATAGTGAGTCTGGTTTAGTAAAGGGCTTAATGTTAGCTTTGCAAGATTCTTCCAGTGCCTTCAGAGTTTGCTAAGCAATCTGGATGAGAAAAAGGTTGGAAGTTAAAGTCATTCCCTTATTTTTCCGCATTACCATGACAGCGAGACAATTGTTGGGTATCCTTGATAATCTCAACATGCTCCTTTATATCAGATAAATTTCAGTGCCAGAATCTCTAGAACTCATCGCTTCTTCCCCAAAATTGCCACCACAGGCTTTGGAAGCTGAGCAGTCATTGTTGGGTGGGTTATTATTGGATAACCGCAAATGGGATGAGGTGATTGATGAGGTTGGTTCTCAGGATTTTTATAGTCAGAATCATCGTCTAATCTTTAATGCTATAGCGGGTTTGCAGGCCGCAGGAGATCCGGCGGATGTTATTACCGCTTCCGAATGGCTGGAAAGTGATAACAAGCTTGATGCCGCGGGCGGTCTTTCTTATATAGGAAGCCTTGCTAACAATACGCCGAGTACGGCTAATATTCTTACGTATGCCAAAATTGTTCGCGAACGGTCGATTTTACGTTCATTGATAGCTGCCGCAAATGATATTGCTGATTCTGCCTACAATCCTGAAGGGCAGACTCCAAAGGAGGTGTTAGAAAAAGCAGAAAAACTGGTTTTTGATATTGCAGATCGAGATGGGAGGAGCCGGCAGGGGTTTCAATCGATTCAGGAACTGTTATCTAAATCCATCGATCGAATCGAAGAGTTATTTGAATCTAAAGAAGCTATTACCGGTATCCCGACCGGATTTGCCGACCTCGATAACATGACATCCGGGCTTCAGCGGGGAGATCTGGTGATTGTGGCAGGGAGACCTTCAATGGGTAAAACGTCCTTCGCAATGAACATTGCCGAATATGTTGCCGTCGAAAAACAACTTCCGGTTGCAATATTTAGTATGGAAATGCCCGGTGAACAGCTCGCAATGAGGATGCTATCATCTTTGGGCAGAATTAATTCGAATAAGATAAGAACCGGTAACTTAGGCGATGAAGACTGGCCTCGATTGAATTCTGCGGTGGGGTTTCTTGATAAAGCACCTATGTTTGTTGATGATTCTGCGGGCCTAAATCCCATGGATATGCGCTCTAGAGCACGTCGAATCAAAGCAGAGACTGATCAGTTAGGCTTGATTGTGATTGACTATCTTCAACTGATGCACAATTCTGAGAATAGTGAGAACCGTGCCACAGAAATTTCCGCTATCACCCGTTCACTTAAAATACTGGCAAAGGAGTTGAATGTGCCTGTCATTGCTTTGTCGCAGTTAAATCGTAGCCTCGAACAGAGACCAAACAAGAGACCGGTTATGTCTGATTTGAGAGAATCCGGTGCTATTGAGCAGGATGCAGATGTTATATTTTTTATATATCGGGACGAGGTCTACAATGAAGATACCGATCAGAAAGGTGTTGCTGAGGTTATTATAGGCAAGCAGCGTAACGGACCCATCGGTACCACAAAATTAACTTTTCGAGGCGAATTTACCCGATTCGAGAATTTTGCTGCTCCGTTTGGATAAGCCCGTTCCTGAGCACTTCACTTCTGGTTGTGTCTGCCTCCGTTCCTAGCAGGTTTTCTGACGATGTACTTTGGCGTGCTCGGGCAGAAATCGACATACAGGCGCTAAAGTTCAACGTTGCCAGAATAAAAGAGCGGGTTGGAGAGGCCAGAGTTCTGTCGGTAATCAAAGCCGATGCTTACGGGCATGGTCTGGACAATGTGACTAAGCATATTTGGCCTGATGTAGACGGGTTTGCCGTGGCGACCATAAACGAGGGTATTCAGTGTCGTCGGGTTCAATCTTATAAACCTGTCGTTGTTCTTTCGGAATTTTGGTGTCAGGAACAACTCGCTCAATTCGAGATTTGGTCTCTTGATCCGGTGATTCATAATTTAGCTCAATTGCCATGGATCCTAAATTATTCAGGCACTCCACTCAATGTATGGATAAAATTTGATAGTGGAATGAATCGACTAGGAATCAACACCGGCGATGTTGAATCTCTGTTCAATGAGCTGAAGAAGAATCAGTCAATAGGACAAATTCGCTTAATTTCGCATTTAGCCAACGCAGATATGGAAGGCGACCGCTATACAAGAATTCAGGAACAAAATTTTCAGCGTGTCGTGAGGCAACTTGATTGTGAATCCAGTCTTGCCAATACAGCGGGGGTAATGAAATGGCCTGAGACTCATAAAGACTGGGTTCGTCCTGGATTGATGTTGTACGGTGTTTCTCCTTATCAGCAAAACCCGGCTGAATGTGCAGGTGAGGCGATCGAGTTGCAGCCGGTCATGAGCCTTAAATCAAGAATTATCTCTGTTAAGGATGTCGATTCTGATCAACCTGTAGGATATGGCGGTACGTTTGTAACCAAAAGAAAAACCCGAATTGCTATGGTAGGCTTGGGGTATGGTGATGGTTACCCACGAGTAGTCGATGACAAAGCCTGCGTGTTACTGAGCTCCAAGAGAGCGCCGGTGATTGGGAGAATTTCGATGGATATGATTACCGTGGATGTTACCGATATCGCAGATGTGATGATCGGTGATCAGGTTACTTTATGGGGCGCCGGTCTTAATATCGAAGAGGTGGCACGTTGGGCGGGCACTATCCCCTACGAATTGCTTTGCAAAGTCACGCCAAGAATACCAAGGGTTTTAACGAATACCAATTCTGATTACTAAAATGGTTAAATCTAATCACAAAACAGCCTATTATTGTTCGGATTGTGGGTCCGAGAGCGCTAAATGGGCCGGTCAATGTGGTGATTGTGGGCAATGGAATACCATGATCGAGCACAATGTTCAAAAGTCGGCGTCCTCTATTGAGCGTTTCGCCGGTTTTGCTCCCCAGTCAGCGATTCAGGCATTGTCTGATATCGAAATATCTAAAGTCACAAGAACGCCTACTGGTAGTGCAGAATTTGATCGTGTGCTCGGAGGAGGACTCGTTCCGGGTTCGGTTATTTTGATAGGAGGTGATCCCGGTATCGGCAAATCCACGTTATTGCTTCAGCAACTCTGTGCCGTGAGCGCCCGGATGTCTGCGCTTTACGTTACCGGTGAGGAGTCAGCTGAACAGATTGCGTTGCGGGCTCACCGGCTTGACCTGACAACGGACAATCTCAGGGTGATGGCCGAAAACCAACTGGAAAACATACTGGTTGCCGCTCAAAAAGAAAAACCCAGGATTTTAGTGGTTGATTCTATTCAGACCGTTTTCAGTGATGCCCTTACAGCTGCTCCTGGAAGCGTTTCTCAGGTAAGGGAAAGTGCAGCCCGTCTTGTCCGTCATGCAAAACAAAGCGGTTGTTGTGTGATTTTAGTAGGCCATGTAACCAAGGAGGGGTCAATAGCCGGCCCCAGGGTCCTTGAGCATATGGTTGACAGTGTTCTGTATTTTGAAGGTGACAGCTCAAACAGTTTTCGATTGATCCGGGCGATCAAGAATCGTTTTGGTGCGGTTAATGAGATAGGCGTTTTCGCAATGACAGAGCAGGGATTAAAAGATGTTAATAATCCGTCTGCAATGTTTGTAAGCCGGCACGGCGCAGACAAGCCCGGCAGCGTATCTTTAGCGACACAGGAAGGCACCCGTCCTCTTCTTGTCGAAGTGCAGGCGCTGGTTGATGATAGTGCACTCGCTAACCCCCGTCGTCTATGTGTGGGGCTTGAACAGAACAGGTTGGCAATGCTGTTAGCTGTGGCTCATCGTCATGCCGGTATTTCCCTGAATGGATATGATGTTTTTACAAATGTTGCTGGTGGAATTCGTGTGGCAGAGACCGGCGCTGATCTTGCGATATTACTGGCGATCTTGTCCAGTCTCAAGAACCGTGCGATTGGAAGTGATTTGATCGTTTTCGGTGAGGTGGGTCTGTCCGGAGAATTAAGACCGGTTCAGCGCGGTGTGGAAAGACTTAAGGAAGCCGAAAAACTCGGATTTACCCGGGCTTTGGTGCCGGCTGCGAACAAGCCCAAATCACTATCTTCCAAAATGGAGATAATTTCTTCAAGTCGACTTGATCAAGCATTGGAAATATTTGAGTTTTAGTGTGTTTGGTCAGTCCTGTTTGTATTTATATGGTTTATTATTAAAAAGGATTGAACAATACTAGGGAATTTGCTTCGTCAATATATTAAAATTCGCACTAGCCCATGTCGGAGCGCGGCATGCATAAAATTTACTAAATCACTTTTATAAGGGGAATCCCGTCAGTATGAATTTCAAGAAAATTACCATTAACGCTGCCATCAGTCTGCTACTCACAACGACCGCAGTTCACGCCGAGGTTGTTCTGGATAGTGAAAATAAAAAATTCAGTTATGCAGTGGGAAACAAAATCGGTGAGCAGTTAGCTCAACAATTTGTTGGTCAGCCAGACATTGATATTGAGGCACTTTTAGAAGCCTTGTCTCTCACCGTTCGCGGATCCGAGATCCAGATGACGGAAGAAGAGGTGATCGCCATAATACAGGAAAAACAGCAGCAGCAACTTGAGGCTGCAGAGGCGACATCTCTTGAAAAACTGGAGTCAGGCGCCGCTTTTCTTGAGCAGAATATGGCAAAGGAGGGGGTTGTCGTGACGGACTCAGGACTTCAATATGCAATTATTGAATCTGGAGATCCGGCCGGAGACATGCCGACGGTAACGGATACGGTTGTCGTTCATTATCAGGGCACTCTGGTTGATGGGACAGTTTTTGATAGCAGTATTAACCGCGGCGAACCTGCGACATTTTCGTTGCAGTCAATCATCCCTGGCTGGATTGAAGTATTGCAGTTGATGCGCCCGGGTGATAAATGGTCCATTGTGCTACCTCCCGAGTTAGCTTATGGTGAACGCGGAGCAGGGCAGTTGATCGGGCCCAATGAAGTTCTGATGTTTGATATTGAGCTTATTGAAATTAAGAAATCCGCTAACTAATACGTTTCAGTTCGGCATCCTGCTATCGGATAATTCTCGTTTTTTTTACATCAATTGGTTATCCGGCTAGTTGCGGTTGAAGCAATCGTTCAGCTTTTATTCAGTAATAATTCATAACGCATTCATACGGTTTCTATAAGGTTGCTGCAAAGGATCATGTGATCCTGTTTACTTTAGCGACGAGGAATTTGTATGATTGCGGATAAACTTTTACTCAGAATTATTGTTGGTTTTGTGGTTGCGGCAGGGGTAATTAATGCCTACGGCTATACTTCAAACAGCAACTTAGTCGAAGCGCCTGTGGTTAGCGCTTATCCGGTTTATAAAACTGTAGAAATTAATAATCCGGTTCAGCAGTGCTGGGAGGAAGCAGTCAGTGTGCCTCGGAACAGCTACCGTTCCCGAACGCCTGAAATACTGGGTGCTATTGTTGGTGCAGGGGTGGGAAGGTTGTTTGGAAGTGGCCGAGGGCAGGATGTAGCCACCGTTGCGGGTGCCGTGCTTGGTGGATCTATTGGTCGGGATCAAAAGAATAAATATAATCAGAAGAATGCAAGTGTTCGCTATGAAGAGCGTTGCAGAATGGTCGATAATTTCCATCACGAAGAAAGGTTGGATGGATATGATGTCACTTACGAGTATGACGGAACTACTTATCGAACACATACCCGCTCTGATCCGGGTCAAACTATTACAGTGCGCATAAGCGTAATTCCAGTAGAAACCTGATTAGCGCACTCTGTTTTTCCAAAAGCGTTACATCCCTGAATCAAATAAACGTTTTGTCAATAATCAAAAATCGGTTAAATGCTTCGTTTATTGGTTGATGGTACAATGTGGTTCACTGATGCCAAATAATTTGTTTTGCTGAATCTTTATCCGAAACGTAATATTGAGCGTTTATTACTCAGTGCTGTGTTGATAGCGCTGTTTAGTAATAGCCCACTTGCCATAGCGCTTGACGGGGAAAGTGCATCAAACAAAAAAGTGAGTATGGACGAAGTTGCAATGCAGATACGGCAGTTTAAAAGCTGGCAGATTCTTGATGCCAGTTCACAGAAAAAGGAATCTGGTTTGCAGTATTTTCGTTTTAAATTGCTGCACAACGATGGGAAAGTGAAAGTTATTAATATCGACCCGAATAATCCAAATTTGCGAACACTGGAATAATTCCGGATGGTGCTGAAAGTTACTCGGTAAAGTTGCAGCTTATTTCGGATCTCTCAGGAGCTCTAATATTCGTTGCAGTTTATAGGTTGGTTAGTCGTTGCGTACCCCTTTTTAAATACAATACAAAAAGCATGAGAATTTTAGTCGTCGAGGACGAGACAACTCTTCGGAAACAACTTGCTATCAGACTTAAACAGGATGGTTATGTGGTTGATGCGGCAGACAATGGAGATGACGGCCTCTATTTTGGGCTCGAATACCCCGTGGATATCGCTATTGTCGATCTTGGACTTCCAGGGATTCCTGGAATAGAAGTTATAAGAAGGTTGCGAGAGGCCGGTAAAACATTTCCTGTTTTGATATTAACAGCTCGATCCCGATGGCAGGAAAAAGTTGAAGGCCTCGAAGCAGGCGCAGATGATTATCTTACGAAACCGTTTCATTACGAAGAATTGCAGGCTAGAATTTCAGCTTTGATTAGGCGTTCCGCAGGCCATGCATCGCCGATGCTGGAAAATGGTCAGGTAAAGTTGGATACTCGTACTCAGGATGTGTTTGTCAGTGACATTCGCCTCGAGCTCACTGCTTTTGAATATAAACTGCTGCACTATCTAATGATTCACGCTGGGAAAGTTGTTTCGAAAATGGAATTAACGGAGCATCTTTATGAAGAGGATAGTGACCGCGATAGCAATGTTATCGAGGTTTTTGTTGGTCGGTTGCGGAAGAAGCTGGATCCGGAAAATTCCTTGAATCCCATCGAAACATTGCGTGGCCGGGGATATCGTTTTATCAGCGCCTGACCCTGTGGTGCTGATTTTGTTTTGTCACCTCAGTCAGGAATAGTCTTCTTGAGCACCTCCTCGCTCCGAAAAAGACTCCTGGTTTCAGCGACATTTACGCTTGTTGCGTTTCTTGGGTTAGCGGGTATAGCGCTGGATAAAGCCTTTGTATCCAGCGCTAAATTAACCGTAAAAAATCAGCTAAAAACCCAGGTCAATGCACTATTGACCGTGATGGAAATTGATCAGCGTGGTAATCTTGTTATGCCCGCACGGATGCCTGAACCTCGACTATCATCACCTAATTCGGGCTTGTACGCTGTTATCATTGATAATGCTGGAAATGTTCTGTGGCGTTCTAATTCAACTCTTGGTTTGAGGCTGGATTCGCTTATCGTTGCAAAGCCGGGTTCGGAAATCTTTGTTCAGATAGGTGGCAAGCTGGATAGCCCTTTTTATTATAGCTTTGGCGTCAATTGGGAACTGGATCTGAATCGTTACCTGCAATTTTCTCTAGTGATGTTGAATGAAAGTCGCAATTATCATCAAACAATTCGGTCTTACAGAAGAGAATTGTTTTTCTGGCTTGGTATGGCAGGTTTATTGCTTCTCACCATGCAGGCGATTAACCTTCGCTGGGGGCTTAGACCTCTGGCTCAGGTAGTCCGGGAGTTGGATTTGATTGAGCGCTCTCAACAGAAAAAAATAATGGGTGATTATCCTGTGGAAATCGCCCAACTAAGTCGAAGGATCAATTTGTTCATAGAAAGTGAGAGGAGAAATCTGCAAAGATATCGTGAAACTCTCGGAGACCTGGCCCACAGCTTGAAAACACCCTTAGCGGTGATTAAGGGAATGTCTGATACTAATAATCAATCCTTGGCCAAGACGGATATTGATGAACTGGTGGACAGGATGAACAAGATTGTTGAATATCATTTAAAACGTGCCACCTCCGCTCATCTGTCCATTATGCATGGTGCTGTGAGTGTAAAGTCGGTTCTGGTAAAGCTCGATTCTTCTCTGCAGAAAGTTTACGCTGACAAGCATATTGAAGTTGACTGGAATTTAGAAGATGATTCGGTCTTCTACGGGGACGAAGGCGATCTTTTTGAACTTTTGGGAAACGTTATGGATAACGCTTACAAATGGTCTCAGAGCAGGGTGGCGTATACTGTAA
>JAIBDK010000113.1 GCA_024679435.1 Gammaproteobacteria bacterium
TCGGTGCACCTGGCCTGTACCTATACCGGCACGCTGAGTGAAATTGAAGTAGATGCCGTTGTTATGGTGACGTCACAGTCGTCAACCGGCGCGCTGTGGCATGCTTTAGAAGCCCGGGAGGAGGAATGGGCAGGTCATGGTGTTCAATCGATACAGGTGATCGGCGATGCGAAGTCCCCGGCTCCCATTGCCTGGGCAACCTATGCCGGGCATCGTTATGGGCGGGAGATGGATAATCCGAATAGGGGTGATGCGCTACCCTTTAGAAGGGAGGTAGTGGTCCCGACACCGAAGTTTCGTTTGTGATGGGAAGAATGCCCGCTCGTGTGCTCTCGTGGCTCGTCGGTTTTGTTGATTTTTGCGGTAACACCTGATTAATTAATGCTTTATAATTTCTTTAGAACACATCGTGTCATTTGTTGCAGTACACGGTTTAATGTCTGAAAAGAAAATTTACAACTACGTTCTTAAGTCAACCAGGAGAATTTATGCCAGCTGCTTCAATTGATGTTCGCGGTGTTTCCAAAATTTACAACCCCGGATCTCAACAACCGGTGAAGGCGCTGGATACCGTTTCTTTAAGTATCGCTGACAATGAATTTTTCACCCTGTTGGGTCCATCAGGGTGCGGTAAAACAACACTGTTGCGCCTGATCGCAGGGTTTGAACAGGTTTCCGGGGGTGAAATACTTCTATTTGGCGAGGAGATAGCACATCTGCAACCGAGCCAGCGGTCGGTGAATACGGTGTTTCAGCACTATGCCCTGTTTCCGCATATGTCAGTCGCTGAAAATGTCGGTTTTGGCCTTGAACGCCTGAAAAAACCCAAAGATGAAGTCGTATCTACAGTTAAGCGCATGCTCTCTCTGGTGAAAATGGATCACCTCGCCGATCGTCGCCCCAGCCAATTGTCTGGAGGACAACAACAGCGTGTGGCGTTGGCACGGGCGTTAGCACCCAGTCCGAAAGTTTTATTGCTCGATGAGCCACTGTCTGCACTGGATCTCAAGCTCCGCCAAACCATGCGTGAAGAACTCAAGCAACTGCAAAGAGAAACGGGAATCACCTTCGTCTTCGTGACCCATGATCAGGACGAAGCATTAGCTATGAGCGATCGAATCGCAGTCATGTCTGAAGGGCATATTCAACAAATCGGTAGTCCCACCGAAATATATGAGCATCCGGTTAACCAGTTTGTGGCCGACTTCATTGGCGATTCCAATTTTCTTGATGGTGAAATCATCGCCATCGAAGATGATATTGTCACTTGTAAAATTGGCTCGGAGAGCGTTTTCGAGGCTGAAAACAGCGGTAATCATGCGGTCGGTGATCAGGTCACCTTATTTCTACGTCCGGAAAAGATTTCCCTGACGCACAGTACGGACGAATCAACAGACAATCACCGTCGGGGAAAGGTCTCGAATATTGTGTATCTCGGTAATGAGGCGGCATACACTGTGGATATGGGGGACGGTATCTCGTTGATGGCTCAGGCCAGACCCAAGGAAGATGGTAATTTACCGTTTGCCATTGATGATGACATTGCGGTGGGTTACTCCAACCGTGCACTTCGGGTATTGGCAAAGTGAGCAAATGGTTGCCGAAAAGCGCCGCCGCACGCCGCTGGCTGGGTTTGACGCCGGCCTACGTCATGATCGGTATTTTCATGTTGGTGCCGATTTCAATAATGGCGGTTTATTCGTTTCTTGAACCCAATCCCTATGGCGGTGTGTTGCCTGAACCCTCTGTTGCGGCTTACGTTAAACTGTTCCTTGAATACGATCTCGAAGATAACCTGGTTTTTAATCCGGGTTACATCAATATTATTTTTCGGTCGTTCCAACTATCTATCATGGCAACGGTTATTTGTCTGGTGATGGGATTTCCCGTGGCCTATTACATTACCCTGCAACCGGAAAATAAACGTAATATTTACATCTACCTGATTACCATCCCTTTCTGGACAAATCTGTTGATTCGCACCTTCGCCTGGATCATTATCCTTGGTCGGGGCGGGGTTATCGAAACGCCATTGTTAAATCTTGGAATCATCGATGATTCCCTGAAAATGATGTATACCGATGGTGCCATTGCCATCGGGCTGACCTATAGTTATTTGCCGCTTATGGTTTTGCCTATTTACGCCAGCCTTGAAAAGCTTGATTTCAGGTTGCTGGAAGCGGCGAGTGACCTTTACTCGTCCCGCTTCCAAATTATGACCAAGGTGGTCATTCCCTTATGCAAACCCGGGATTGTAGCCGGCTGTATTCTGGTGTTTATTCCCTGCATCGGTGCGTTTATCGCACCTAATCTGCTGGGTGGCGGCAAGAAATTGATGCTTGGGAGCCTCGTGCAATTCCAGTTTGCCTCAGCGCGTAACTGGCCATTCGGTTCGGCGCTTTCCATGTTATTGCTGTCGGCGGTGGTGGTGGCGTTGATTTTTTACGCCCGTTCGGCCAGAAAGAAAGAGTATATCCAGGGGACAGCCTGATGACGGAACGAGATTTGAAATCATCAAACATGGCGAAAGCTAAAGCCCTCCCGGTCGGGCATTATCGCGGACTTGGTGTTTGGAATTTCTTTTTTATGGTATTCCTTTATGCCCCTATTGCGGTGCTCATATTCTATTCCTTTAACGCCAACCGCATGGTTATCAACTGGACCGGTTTTGGAGTGGAATGGTATATCAAGGCATTTAATAACGAAGATATTCAGGACGCGGTGTGGAACTCTTTAATTGTTGCTTTTGTTGCAACGGGAGTCGCCACCACCATCGCCACTATTGGTGCTTTAATTTTGGCTCGAGGGGGCAATTTTAAGGGAAAAACCGCCTCCCTTGGCTTGATGATGCTGCCATTGATGGTTCCTGAAATCGTTACTGCGGTGGCCGTGCTGATTTTCTTTGCCACCATCGGATTAAACTGGGGCCTGGGCAACGTCATAATCGCGCATATCACGTTTTGTATTCCCTTTGCTTTTATGCCCATTCGCGCTCGCCTGGAGGGTATGGACACCACGATGGAACAGGCTGCCCGAGATCTTTATGCCTCGGAATGGGAGACTTTTCGGTACATTACTGTGCCCATGCTGATGCCCGGCATCGTGGCCGGGGCGATGCTCTCTTTCGTTATCTCTCTGGACGATTTCATCATTACATTAATGGTGGGCGGTGCAGGATCAACCACCCTTCCGGTCTATATTTACAGTATGATACGACGAGGATTGACCCCTGAAATTAATGCAGTATCGACCTTGCTTCTTTTGTTTTCGGTCGCTATTGTTACGGCGTACTGGTTCGTATCGAAAAAATCGAATACGAAGACCGTGCATTAAACACCCAGTAATAAATTTAATTTACACCATCAGGAAACTACTATGAAACGAGCATTATCCCTATTAACCGCATTCGCATTTTCGTTAGGGGCAACTCTGGCGAAGGCCGAGGGCGAGTTATTTATTTACAACTGGACCGAATACACACCGCCGGATCTGGTGGACAAGTTTGAAGCGGAAACGGGCATCAAGGTGTCTGTGGATACTTACGATTCCAACGAAACCCTGCTGGCTAAACTTCAGGCCGGTGCCACGGGTTACGATTTAGTCGTCCCCAGCCAAAATTTTGTCCCTATAATGATTAACGAAGGCTTGATCCAGAAGGTTGCTGTCTACGATCTTCCTAACTACGCTAACTATGAAGATAAATGGAAAAAACCCGAATGGGATTCGGAGCATGAATACTCTGCGCCATGGCAGTGGGGGACAACGTCGTTCTCTTTTCACAGCGAAGAATATTCCGGAAGCGGAGAATCCCTAGCAGAATTCTTTGAGCCTTCTGAAGAGCTTCGTGGTCGATTAAGTGTCTTCCCGACTCCGGATGAAGTGATCAGTCTTGCCAATATCTATCTTGGAATTGAATTTTGTTCCGAAGATCCCAAGGAAATGAAGCGAATTCAGGATATGCTGGTCGCGCAGAAAGACTATGTGGTTGCTTACAACAATGAAACCATGAGCGATCTTATAACCAGCGGCGAAGCGCTCATGACCAATCACTGGAATGGTTATAGCCGCTTAGGTCGTCTGGCCGGTGCGCCGGTTCAATATGCCTACCCCAAGGAAGGTGTGGTTGGATGGTTCGACAGCCTGGTGGTACCTACCAGTGCCAAGAACGTAGAAAACGCCCGGAAATTTATGAACTTTATGATGGATCCCGTCAACATGGCTATTCTTACCGAAAGTCAGGGCTACGGAGATGCTATTAAAGGCACCGCGCAATATTATTCGGAAGAGCTCAAAACCGCGCCTGAGGTGAATCCACCTTCGGACTTAAATGTGGTATTTGCGCCAACGTGCTCTCCTGCAGCCCAGAGTCTGATCGACAAAGTCTGGACCAAAGTATTGCAGTAGTCATTATTTTTTGACTGAGTAGAAAAGGACGGCAATGCCGTCCTTTTTTGTGCCTTGGTTTAACCGAATTGTTCAGCAATATTTGTCATTGCTTTCAGTAACGCGCCCTCTACTGGATCATCAACGGGCAGGGGCTGGCAGGCGACTCGGCTGATAACGACGTTGCGTTTTGGGTTTATGTACAGATACTGTCCATGAATACCCATCGCACAAACGGCGTTGTCTTGATTGCCCAGTTGATACCATTTATTTCGGTAGTTTCCCTCTGGCAGGACATAGGCGAGATCACCTTTCCGCCAGGCCTCCCGGTTTCCGCCGTGAAGAATGTCTGAAATCCAGCGTGACGACAACACCTGATTGCCGGATGGACTCCTGCCATTGTCACAAATCAGTTGTCCGAGTCGAGTCAGATCTGAAATCGTGGTGCAGATGCCGCCTGCGGTTCTGGCTTCTCCATAATAGTCCAGCGTGATATAGGCATCTGTGGTTGCTTCCATGGGTGTCCATAGGAGCTCGGACATCAACGCTTCAAAAGATCTTCTGCCAGCGCTGGCCAGAATCATGCCCAGTAAATCGCTGTTGGGAGAGCGGTAACGAAACTCATGGCCATGCTCATCGTGATTTTTAGCCAGGGGAAAAATGAAATCTCGGAGCCCCTGAACAGGTTCAGTCTGGTTGACGGGATTCCAGCCTGATGCGATACGGTATTGGGTATATTCGTGCGCGCCGCCGGTATAGTTTTCCTCGAATGCCAGCGCTACAGCCATATCCAGAACATGCTGGACCGTGCAGTCCGCATAGGCCGAATGAGGCGGTATATCAAGGTAAGCGGATACCGGCGCAGTGCAGTCCAGCAGACCGTTGTCTTCGAGTATTCCGGCCACGGCGGCAGTGATGGATTTGCTTACTGAAAACAAAAGATGGGGATTGGAGACGTCCGTATGTTGTGCCTGCCAGGACCCTGCAGTTTTACCGTTATGGGTAACGATGAACGCATCGGTCCAGGATTCTTCCAGTAACGCCGCCAACGGTGCATTTTCAAGTTCCCGTTCTTTTAAGGAAAATGATAAGTCATTCAACCCGTTTAAATCATTCGTTAATGATTCGGCTTTTAATTCGCTCGTTGTTTTTATAGCGGCCGTCGGCAGGATTTCCGTGACGTGCTGGAACGACCATTTACTTTGGGGATGCGCTCTCCAGTTTGAGAGATTGAGGTTGTCAGGTCGGCGGAGTGTCACGGGTATCTATTCACAATAGGGTTAAAGCGCAGGTCGGTTAGAGGTATCTCCATACCATCCACCTACCGCGGATTCGAATGCGGTTGCCGCCTGGAATACAGTCTGATCTTCATAAGTGGGGCCGACCAGTTGAATGCCGGTTGGCACGTGGTCTTTTCTACGACCGGATGGAACACTCATAACCGGGCAGCGGCTGAGCATGTTGAACGGTAAAGTCATAACCCAGCCCAGAAGGGGGTCTACCTGTTTGCCATTGATAATCACCTCATCACAGGATTGATCATGCTCTGCGGGAACCGATGCAAGATTGTTAGTCGGGCAGACAAACAGATTATATGAATCCAGAATCGGCCCAAGCGTTTTATACATTGCACCGGCGATTTTATAACTGTCCCAGAATTCCTTGTTGGTGGAGCTTTTGCCATTCAGGGCAAACTTTGTTGCGTAGGTAGTCAGCAAATCACCATACTTCTCATAGGTTTCGTACATGCCGTAGCCAAACAGGTGATTAAGATAATCCAGCCCTGCCTTGAGCGTTTCTGAAGTCCAGCCGATTTCAACTTCCTCTACCGTTGCACCGAGGCTGCGAAAAACGTCCAGTGCCTCGAGGGTATTGTTGACCACTTCTTCCTCGACTTCATAAAAACCAAGATTCATGGAGTAAGCAATTTTCCATCCTTTGATGGTCTCATAGTTTTCCGGCAAGACCAGTTTCGGCTTCAAGCTGGCAATATCTGAAGTATGCGGACCGCACATCACATTTTGCAATAATCGAACGTCAGAAACGCTTCTTGCCATGGGCCCGGTATGGCAGTAAAAGTCGAGATTGAAGGGTGGATCTTCGGGGTTGCGTCCATAGGGTGGTTTGAAACCCACCACGCCGCCTGCGGAAGCCGGAATGCGAATTGATCCGCCGATATCAGAACCGGTGGCGATGGCGGATGTGCCCGCTGCCAGTGATGCTGAGGCGCCACCGGAAGAGCCGCCGGGGGTAAATGCCTGATTCCAGGGGTTGCGGGTGACACCCCATAATCGGGATTGAGTAACGCCGGAACAGGAGAATTCCGGCGTCGTGGTACGGGCGTGCATAATGCCACCGGCGTCGAGAATCCGTTGATTATTGACCGAAGTAAAATCCATTACCTGATCTTTCAAGGTGAGAGAGCCGTTGGTGCAGGGCATGCCCGTAACGGCGGTCTCGTCTTTTATGCCCACCGGCAGTCCTTCCAGCGGGCCGGTTTCCTGACCGGACTGGTAGCGGGTTTCGGATTCCTGTGCCTGTTCAAGGGCCCGGTCAAAAAAGGTATGGGACAGCGCATTTATTTCGGGTTCAACCTGTTCCGCGCGATCAATGGTGGCCTGCATAACTTCCACGGGAGATAGAGTTTTGGACCTGAATCCACTGATCATGTCTGTCGCTGAGAGGTAGATGATATCTTCTGTGCTCATAATTTTTAAACCTCAGGGTTGAGTGTCAAAGGTTATGCCTGAGAATTCAGTTCCCGGGAAATGGCATCCACGGCGTCGAGTTCATCCAGAACAAAATCGGAATTCAGAAAATCAGGCCAGGTGGAAAGCGATGCCATCACCAGATCATTTTCCGGGTCGACGTAAATTGCCTGTCCGAATACGCCTCTTGCCATAATCTGCTGCTTTTCAACGTCCCGAATCCAAAACTGGTTTTTGTAGGCGCCTTTGGGCCAGTATGCGGCCCA
>JAIBDK010000386.1 GCA_024679435.1 Gammaproteobacteria bacterium
TTCTCCCGGGTGGATGTCTTTATAGAATTGTTGGATGGACGTGTGCCTTTCAGTAGCTCCAACCCCATGTTGGCGGAAATGCGTGACGCCAAGCCTTGTTTGACGGTGATTACCAAGACGGATTTATCCGACCCGGATCTCAATGGAGTCTGGAAAGATCATTTCGAAAAGAGAAACGGTGTAAAGGTGCTGTTGGCAGATGTACGCAAAAACAGCAGCGTAAAACAGGTGCCTGGGTTATGTCGAAGTCTTTATGCTGAGAATGGCGGTAAGCAACCGGCCATAACCGCGATGGTTATGGGGATTCCCAACGTTGGAAAATCAACCCTTATTAACGGGCTTGCCGGAAGAACTGTCGCCAGGACCGGTAATGAGCCTGCAGTTACCAAGCGGCAGCAATTTATCGAGATAACCAAAGGGTTTGTGTTGATGGATACTCCTGGTTTGATGTGGCCCAAGGTGGAAAATCTGAACAGTGGATATCGCCTTGCGGTCACCGGCGCAATCAAGGATACGGCAATTTCCCATATAGAAGTCGCCTTGTTTGCCGTCGGTTATCTAAAACAATCATATTCAGATAATTTGCGACAACGATATAACCTTTTGCACAGTCCGGCCGGAGACTCAGACTTGTTGGAAGAAATCGGCAGGCGACGGGGCTGTTTAATGAAGGGTGGGAAAGTCGACTTTGACCGGGCTGCTAAAATTGTACTTTCCGATATCAGGGATGGGCGACTGGGCAGAATAACCTGGGAGACGCCGGAAATGATTGAGCATGAGTGGCAGGAAGTTGAGCGTGTTCGGGAACAAAAAGAACAGAAAAAACGGGAAAGAAAAGAACAATGGAAGAAAGGGTCAAGTGGTTAGATTGTATGTTGCATTTAAGAGTGGTTTAAAACAGATAATGAGACTTGAGTTATGAGGATATTCGGATTTTTGGGATTGATTATCGTATTGGCATTTTTGTTGTTTCAATACCGATCTAGCGTAACGTCTGTGGGGCAACAGCAACAAGAGCAGTCTTCTTCGCTGTCTAAATCTGTCGAGGATGATGTTAACAACTCGGTGTCTGATTTTCAAAAAAAGCTTGATGATGCCATGAAGCAATCTAACCAGTAATATCCCGGATCTTTCCGCAAAGCCTGGAATCCCCGGAATGAGGTTCAATCTGCCGAGCCCGACAAAGGGATTGATTCTTATGTTTCTGGCCACGGTTGTGCTTGCGGTCATGCATAGCATGGTGCGCTATATCAGTGGTGAGCTTCACCCTTTTATGGTGGTTTTCTTTCGTAATTTCTTCGGATTACTGTTCATAATCCCTTTGGTATGGCGAAATGGCTTCTCGGATATGAAGACAGCGCACCCTCGTCTTACATTGCTAAGAGCCGTATCCGGAATTGTTGCCATGGTTTGCTGGTTTTATGGGTTGGCAATGGTTCCAACTGCAGAAGCTACGGCGCTTAGCTTTACCGCTGCAATATTTACTGCGCTGATCGCGTTTATGGTGTTGCGTGAGAGAATGCGATTTAGGCGATGGGCGGCCATTATTTGTGGATTTAGCGGGGTCATTATTGTCCTACAGCCCAATACTGAGAACTTCAATCCTTATATGCTGCTGATTTTAGTTTCCTGTGTGTTTTGGGGGTTTTCAGTTACGCTAGTTAAATTTCTGACTCGTTCGGATTCAACTACCAGTATCGTTGCCTGGATGTCTATTTTGCTGACTGTTTTTTCACTGCCTATGGCGTGGTTGAACTGGGCTACGCCAACGCTGGAGCAATTCGGCGTTCTGCTTTGTATGGGAATACTCGGAACCCTTGGTCACCTCGGTATGGCTAAAGCATTGTCTTTGGCGGATACTACCGCGGTAATGTCGATAGATTTCATGCGATTGATATGGGCGGCACTAATAGGGGTTTACTTTTTCAATGACCCTTTTGATGGCTATACCTGGATTGGCGCGTTTATAATTTTCGCAAGCGGCCTGTATATCATTTTCCGGGAATCTGTGACCGGAAAGAAGATCGAAACTTAAAAGCCAGGATCGTTTGGACCGGTTAGAAGCACTGCGGATTTTTCTCATCATATCGAGTATGATGGAGCTTTGATTTTGCCGTCTCGGTAATCTGTTCTGAATAAGATCGCAGTGCTTTATGCAACAGGGATGCGGCTGGACCAAGTTTTTTTTGAACTGGTTGTTTGGATTTGTCGATGATCGTGAATGAGAGAAATGCTTCAATTACTTGAGAATTTATATTTATTTAAGGGGCTTTCCCAAAGCGACCTTGCGCTTGTGGAAGACATTTCAGAAATGAAATTTTATCGTGCCGATGAAAGTATTTTTAACCAGGCAGATCCGGCAGATTCATTTTATGTCATCCAGCAAGGATCAGTCAGTATTGATCAGTGTGAGGATGACGAACACTCCGTTCAGGTAGCAACTTTAGGAACCGGGAGCCATTTTGGGGAAATGGCTTTGCTTGACAGTGAGCCCAGATCAGCCAGTGCATCGGCCATGTCGGATTCTGATATAGTCAAAATTTCCTATGCTTCCATGGTTGAATTGATGAACTCCAATCCGCAAATTGAGGTTCATTTCTATCGAGAGTTATCAAAATTTCTCTGTAGTCGCCTTAGATTTACGACCCTGGATCTGAGTTATGCTCGAAGCCAGAACGTCGAACTCTTTTAGTTTTGCAGTGTTTTCAGAACGTATGCTTCTCATCCGGGAAGTCGTATTCCAATTAAATTCTGGCGGCCTAGCACGGTTGGCTGTTTCCCTGCTCGAGGCTATTAAAAAGCCATTTTCCACTACCCGGTTTATAGGGTTTGCATTGGATTTGGCATCCCCAAATCAAA
>JAIBDK010000080.1 GCA_024679435.1 Gammaproteobacteria bacterium
CATCCATATCAAAGTCCACTCCGAGATCATCCACATCAAGAGCCTTTATTGCGCTGTCTTCCGATTGACTACCTTCAAGGTTCAACTCATTGAGCTCAATATCAAGAAACGCATTGTCATCCGATCGCGGAGCATTTTCACTAATTTCGTCATCCGTCCGGGTTGAGGATTGTTGATTTATGGAACCCGTATCAAGCTCGATCTCGGAAGATTCGGCCAATGCATTTAACTCTGATGTTTCATTATATAGATTATTATCCGGGCTCACTTCCCGTCCCATCGACGAAACCTTGACCCATACAGGATGGTGTCTGGCACCGATTCTATTGCGTAATTGTGTTGCCAACGCATCAAAGGCTACTCGATCATCCTGCTTGTGATAAATTTCTAGCAATTTTTCCGCAAGCTCAACCCGTTCAGGGTTGCTTGAATATGCTTCTTTAAGAACCTGAACCGCCTGCTCATCTCGATCGTATGCCAGATAAACATCGGCTTCGGCTAGCGGGTCTACAGCACCTGTCTGAACGACTTCATTTTCTTCTTCAGCCACTCCGGCAATGCCTTCCTCACTCAGATAGGACATCCCTGCCCCAACGGTGAGCTCAAACCCACTATTTTGACTTTCCAGGTCAATGCCTGAACCAGCACTTACCTGTCTCAAAGAGTCCTGACCGGCATTCGCAGAAAGTTGTTCACTTTCTATGTCAATCATGCTTTCCTCAAATTCCTGCTGAGACTTTCGCCTTCTGTAAAAAAACAATCCTGCAATAATGGCCAGCAATCCTGCTACTATTTTTAATGCATAGTCAGCAAATGAGCCGAATAGATCGCTTAAATTGGACATAATTCCCGAACTAGCAACAGTTCGCGCAGGCTCATCATCAACCTGACTACTCGTTTCTGCGGTCTGATTACCCGTTCCAGCAACCGCAATCGGTTCCGCCTTTTTTTCTGTTTCCGCTTGAACCGCACTTTCGCCTTCTACCTCACTCAATTCAGATTGAGTCGTCTCATTCTTCGCCGTGAGATCTGAGGATCCGGCCTCAGTTTGCGGGCTACTGGCCTCTTCAGTCGCGATAATACCTGCTTCTCCACCCCCATCTATCTGGCTGGTGCCGTCAATCGCCGCTACGACTTCATCATTATCCCCAGAGGCAGCAATATCATCGGTAGAAGTAGACTCTGTTAATTCTGATGATTCTATGGAATCACTCTCGTCATCCAAGGCATTGCCTTCCGTTGAGCCATCCGTTGAGCCATCCGTTGAGCCATCCGTTGACGCATTCATCTGAATAGCCGCAAGGTTGCTATCCTCAACTTCTATCAAACTTGAGACTCTTTCGACCTGTGCCTGAATTTCTTTCAGGCGCTGCTTTACTTCTTCGTCCTCTACACCAGATGCAAGCAGACTTTCATCTAGCTCAGCAAGCTGAGATTTTAATGCGGCAATCTGAGCATCGTCACCTTCGTTTCCCCCTATGGCGCTGGCAATCTCTTCATCCGAAGATTCCTGGCCAATAACCAGTTTCGATGCATCTTCCTCTGGCTTGCGAACACTCAACTCGCTTAAATCAACACTGTCTTCGAATTGACTGGTAGTGGTTGAGATTTCGCTTTCAGATGGCAGCGCTGGATCTGCCGTTTGGATTTCAGTTTCAGCTTTTTCCAAGCCCAGATCTGTGTTGGAACCTGAATCATCCTGAGCAGTTTGTCTCTCTTCGGCAGTCCGCGTATCCAACACTTCAGCTTCCGGAAAATATCCAATATCTGTCAAATACTGGTTGTATTCAGATGTCTGTTCCTTAAAGTTAACCAGTGCGAGTTGCGGGTCGATTTGACCAATTTTGGAGAATGTCGGGACATTAAGCGTCACCCCTGCCTTGAGTCGATTCATGTTGCCTTTCACAAAAGCATCAGGGTTTTGTTGGACTAAAGCGGTGAGCGCCTGATACATGGAAACATCATCTGGGATACCTAAACGGTTAACTATCCCAGATAACGTATCACCACTGACGACAGATACGCTGGAAGCCAAGTCATTTGCATAGGAAGATTCACTGCTCGATTGGCTTAAGCCCGTCGACTGAACCTCCTGGGGCTGACTTATTGTTTCCGGAACTTCCACGACGGACGATGATTCACCACTGTATAAAGGCGGATCTAGAAGCGCCGTATATTCCCGAATTACTTTACCACCAGACCAGCTTGCCGAAAGAAGCACATGCAAAAAAGTGGTGTTAAAAGGCACTTCCGAGGAAATCGCAACGTAATACTGTCCGTCTAGCCCTTCTCCAATATCGAATTTCATGGCTATGGCGTAGTCTGGATATACCATGTTCGCTCTTGCAAAATCGGCGCGAGATCCCAGGCCGACAGCCATGGTTCCAATTTCCGTCGGCGTAACGGACAAAAGTTCAACTTCAATATTGAGCGGTTCGCCCAATCGTGAATTGACGTTGATGGTTCCAAATCCGACTGCAAAGGCTAACGATGGAAGAAGCAGCAAAACAGCAACTGACTGCCCCAGGATATTTATAATAATTCTAGTTTTTGTCATATTTTCTATACAATTTGTGAAGGCCTGCAAATGCAGGCCCGAACAAAAGGCCCCAACAATTCATATTCCCCTTAGCTAAATAACCAAGGCGCCTCATTCGCGCGACGTGCTTCATAATCGCGGATTACATCAGCTTTTTGTAACGTCAGCCCGATATCATCCAAACCATTTAACAAAGCATGCTTTCGAAATGAATCGACTTCAAACTCCAATATTTCACCGTCTGGCAGTTCAATATTCTGATTTTGTAGATCCACCCTTATTGTAAAACCCGACTGATCTTCAACCTGGTCAAACAAATTTTCTACTACTTTATCATTAAAAACAATGGGTAATATACCATTTTTGAAGCAATTGTTGAAAAAAATGTCAGCAAAGCTAGGAGCGATGATACACCTGAATCCATAATCAAGCAGCGCCCATGGTGCGTGCTCTCTGGATGACCCACAACCAAAATTTTCCCGGGTCAACAAAATTTGCGAGTTCTGATAACGAGGAGTATTCATTATGAAATCAGGATTCAAAGGCCGACTGGAATTATCTCTCCCCGGCTCTCCATGATCCAGATAGCGCCACTCATCAAAAAGGTTGGGACCAAAACCACTTCGTTTTATGGACTTGAGAAACTGTTTCGGAATTATCGCATCAGTATCGATGTTAGCGCGGTCCAGCGGCATAACCTTACCTTCAAGAGTTGTAAACTTTTCCATAATTTTTATAACCTCGCAGGATCAGTGAAATGTCCAGCAATCGCCGCAGCCACGGCCATCACCGGCGAAACCAGATGCGTTCTTCCACCCTGCCCCTGCCGACCTTCAAAATTTCTGTTCGACGTTGATGCGCAGCGTTCGCCCGGCTTTAATTGATCCGAGTTCATCGCAAGGCACATCGAACACCCAGGGTTACGCCATTCAAATCCGGCATCGATAAACACCTGATGCAGCCCCTCAGACTCAGCCTGGCGTTTCACCAGACCTGAACCGGGCACTACCATTGCCTGTTTTATTGTGTCAGACACCTGACGCCCTTTTGCAAGCTTAGCGGCTGCGCGAAGATCTTCGATCCGACTGTTAGTACAGGACCCAATAAACACCAGATCAAGGCCAATTTCATTCATCGGTGTTCCCGCTTCCAGCCCCATATATCTCAGTGCATTCTCCATCCCTTCCCGCTTGACAGGATCACTCTCCTGATCAGGATCAGGAACAGTATCGCCTATACTGACCACCATTTCAGGAGACGTTCCCCAAGTTACCTGGGGCAAAATATCAAAACCGTCTATTTCAATTTGAGTATCAAAATGAGCATTTTCATCACTATTCAAATCTTTCCAGGATTGAGCAGCCTGTTCCCACATGTCACCTTTTGGAGAATATGGGCGGCCCTTAAAATAATCTATCGTCGTTTGGTCAACCCCAATCATTCCCGCTCGAGCCCCCGCTTCGATGGTCATATTACATACCGTCATGCGCCCTTCCATCGAGAGAGCCTCAACAACAGGCCCGGCAAATTCGATGGCGTACCCGGTTCCCCCGGCGGTTCCAATCACCCCGATGATATGAAGCACCAGGTCCTTAGCAGTGACTCCGGGATTAAGCTCTCCGCTTACCCAAATACGCATGTTTCTGGATTTCTGGGAAATAAGACATTGTGTTGCCATAACATGCTCAACTTCAGACGTACCGATACCGAAAGCCAACGCACCAAATGCGCCATGAGTAGACGTATGCGAATCTCCACACACGATTGTCATGCCGGGAAGCGTCGCGCCTTGTTCGGGGCCGATAACGTGAACAATTCCCTGTCTTGGGTCAGACATTCCAAATTCAGTAATACCAAAATGATTACAGTTCTGATCCAGTGTCTGAATTTGCAACCTCGATACCGGGTCATCTATTTCTGAGTTATCCACCGTAGTGGGAACATTATGATCCGGCACCGCCAGCATGGAAGATGTTTTCCAGGGTTTTCGACCCGCGAGGTGCAGCCCCTCGAATGCCTGAGGAGAAGTCACTTCATGGACCAAATGGCGGTCAATATAGATTAGGGAGGTGCCGTTGGGATCATCTTCTACAAGATGCTGGTCCCATAGTTTGTCGTATAGTGTTTTTGGGTTCATTATCCGCTAAGAATTGGGGAAAAGTGTGGATAGTACCACACTGAAATCATGCCTCTGAAATCGATTTTGACTTAACATTTGAATAACTATATCAAGTATACAAGGGTCAACGAGGATAATTGCAGAGCCCATAATCCAGGTCGGCAAGCTAAAATTTGCGCGGATATCGCTAACCAGATAGGATATTCATTAAATTTTCCGAAAATATACGTGCCTAACCGTCATCCAAAAAATTCAGAACCTGAAACGGCGCTCCGGGATACTGTTCCTGAATTTCACAGCATTTCAAACAGAATTTTTTCAAGACGAGATTTTCTAAATCATATTTCATTTGGCGTCAGCGCATTTCTGGCGGGTACATTGAGCGTTATTCCGGAGCGAGGAATCGCCCGAGACCGACTTGCGTTCAATCCTGTGACTGCCAATGGTTTTGACACAATCACTGTTCCTGAAGGATACCACTGGTATATCGCCTGCAGCTGGGGCGACAGCCTTTGGTCCGACAACCCGGACTTCGAACACCATAGCCTGGGCACAGCAAAAAGTCAGGAACAGGCTATGGGGGACAACAACGATGGAATGTCCATATTTTCCTATCGGGGTCGAACCGTGTTAGTGGTAAATAATGAATACGTTAACATGAATGTTGCCCACGGCAACCGAAGTAGCAAAAAACCTGAAAATCAAGATGATGTGCTGAAGAATATGTCCGGACACGGCGTCACTATTTGTGAACTCGGCCAAAATAACAATCGATGGGGAATTGTTACCGATTCTGAATTTAATCGACGAATCACCCCAGACACACCGATGGAAATCACCGGTCCGGCTCGCGGGGACGACTTGATGAGAACCGAACCAGATCCAAAAGGCGTGCAATCGCTGGGCACGTGGAACAATTGCGGTAACGGGCGAACTCCCTGGGGAACCTATCTCACCTGCGAAGAGAATTTCAATGGCTATTTCTCTAGTAGTGAAGCAACGCTGAAGTTAACGACTGCTCAGCGAAGATACGGTATTGGGCACAAAGACTGGGGCAGTAATTGGGCATCGGTAGATGAAAGATTTGATATTTCAAAACATCCCAACGAAGCAAATCGGGTTGGTTACATCGTGGAAATTGATCCATTGAACCCGGATTCAATACCCAAAAAAAGAACGGCGCTGGGACGTTTTAAGCACGAAAATGCCGAGCTTGTTATATCCAAGGACCGTCATGTGGTGGTGTATTCAGGGGACGATGAACGTGGAGAATTTTTGTATCGATTTATAAGCTCAAAAAAATACCATGAGGATACCGACAACACCAATTTACTGGAAAACGGCACCCTGTATGTAGCCAGGTTTGATGATGACGGCTCCGGAACGTGGCTAGAACTAACCGCTGAGAATGCGAATATGGCGAGTCAGGCCGAAGTATGCATCCATACACGACTAGCCGCATCCCGTGTCGGTGCGACAACCTTGGACAGACCTGAATGGGTAGCCGCCCATCCGCACAAAGCCGAACTCTATTGTTCTCTTACTAAAAACAGGGATCGAGGACTAAGCGCCAACAAAGGTGGTGACGATATGCCCGTTAACGGGCCAAATCCAAGGACTGCAAACCAATATGGACAAATTCTTCGGTGGCGTCCCTATGACGAAGACCATGCGGCTCCCACATTCCGCTGGGACTTATTTGTTTTAGCCGGCAATCCTTCCGTTTACTCTGATGAATATGCAGGTTCAGAGAATATTAATGTCGACAACGCGTTCAATTGTCCGGACGGTCTGTCTTTTGATCAAGACGGCATACTATGGATAAGCACCGATGGAAACTATAGCGGTCAGGGAGATTTCGCCGGAATGGGCAATAATCAAATGTTACTGGCCAATCCCGAGACAGGTGAAATTAAACGATTTATGGTGGGGCCAAAGGAGTGTGAAATTACCGGACTGACCTGGAGTCTGGATAGAAAAACCGCTTTTGTGGGGATCCAGCACCCGGGCGAAAAAGGAAAAAGTCATTTTCCCAATGGTGGTAATACCGTTCCAAGGTCATCCATTGTGGCAATATCCCGGGATGATGGAACCCAAATAGGTTAAGAAACGATGATTAACACGGGATAAAACGACCCGGAACGGATTATTTCCTGTGATTCTGGCCTCTGTCGCGGATAGCATGGTCCATTAAGGTTAATGCCAGCATGGCTTCTGCGATAGGAACCGCCCGAATACCAACGCAAGGGTCATGTCGCCCTGTGGTTATAACGTCAATGGGATCATTATTCTCGTCTACGGTATTGCCCGGAACCTGAATACTGGAAGTTGGCTTAAAAGCCACTCTAACCCTAATATCCTGTCCACTTGATATGCCACCCAGAATCCCGCCCGCGTTGTTAGACTTAAAGCCGCCCGGATGAATTTCATCACGATGTTGGGAACCGGTCTGCGAAATACTGTTGAACCCAGCCCCTATTTCCACGCCTTTAGAAGCGTTGATGCTCATCATTGCTTTGGCAATATCCGCATCCAGTCGATCAAATACGGGCTCACCCCATCCCGCAGGTATCCCGCAGGCTTCAACGTAAACCCCGGCCCCGACAGATTCACCGGATTTACGGGTCAGTTTAATCAACTTCTCAAGTTTGGAAACCGCATTAACATCTCCAACAAAAAACAAGTTGTTTTCTACTTCGTCCCAGCTCCTAATTTCAACCGCGATATCACCGATCTGGTAAATACATCCCCGAACACTCACTCCATATTGTTCGCGCAAATACTTTTTGGCAATACTTCCCGCCGCCACTCTCATAGTAGTCTCACGGGCAGAAGAGCGTCCACCGCCACGATAATCCCGAAATCCATATTTACGGGTATAAGTGAAATCAGCATGGCCGGGGCGGAAGCGATCCTTTATTTTGTCATAATCCCGTGAACGCTGATCTTCATTTCGAATCAATAATCCTATGGGCGTCCCGGTAGTTTTGCCTTCAAAAACACCAGACAGGATTTCAACTTTATCTCCTTCCTTTCTCTGAGTCGTATACTTTGATTTACCAGGCTTACGTCGGTCCAGATCAATTTGTAAATCCTCCTCACAAAGTGCCAGTCCCGGAGGGCAACCATCTACCACACCACCCAGAGCAGGGCCGTGACTTTCACCAAATGTAGTGACTGTAAAATTTTTACCAAAGGTGTTGCCTGACACGTTTTATTCCAGCAGTTTTTAGAACTCTAATTGTAACCGATCAACCTGTCAATTTGATCTTGCCTTCTCAGTAAATACCAACGGATGCGCTCTGAGGGATAGCACAGCTCACACAGAGATGACCAGGACCCATTGCGCAAAAGACCCTCAACAGCAACTAAACAATAAAAAATTGGCGACAACAACACGTCTAAGATTTCAGAGAAAAACAAACCAGATTTTCAATTTCGACCTCAAGATTATGTTTTTTTATGCGAGAGATGGCGCATCAACCATCGTTAAATAGTTTTGATAACCTATGATCAGTTTCCTGCAAGTTTAAAAACCCTGCAAAAATATTTCTAGGCTATAAGTGGCGCAATTACCTGATGCAAAATCTCCGCAGCCTGCTTTTGTCCTGCTTCATCAATGATGAGGTCCTGACGAATTTCAATAAGCGCCATTTCCAACCCGTTTTTTTCAGCATGTTCAACCTGGGCATAGCCCATAGGATCACGGGCATGATACGGCTGATTGTCGCCGATAGTTAATCCACTTATTTTTCTGAAGTTATCTATCACCATCTGCGATAGATTGCGGTGGGGGTCATCCCAAAGAACACCATATTCCCAGGGGCGCGGGATACCGTTAATACTCGGCGTAAAACTGTGCACCGAAAGTATCAATGGTTGATCATGGTCGGCAACAGTTCGTCTAGCCATACGGGCATACTGATCGTGATA
>JAIBDK010000129.1 GCA_024679435.1 Gammaproteobacteria bacterium
GCATCCATGGATCACAGCGTCTGGTCCCACCAGAGCCGTTATTTTGCCTATCACGGGTATAACGTAGTGGCCGTGGATCTTCCCGGTCACAGATTCAGCAAAGGACAATTAATGTCCCGTGTTGAAGACATGTCTGACTGGTTGCTTGCGATATTGAAGCAATGCTGCGGCACAGGTTTTCATCTTGTCGGTCATAGCATGGGTTCGCTGGTTTGCGTGGAAGCTGCTTCAAATTACAACCATCGAAACTCGCAGCCTCTGTTGTCCTTATCGATGGTCGGATTCAGCTACCCCATGAGCGTCACGCCACAACTAATGGATGCTGCACAGAACAACCCGAGCAAGGCGTACTCAATGATGACACAATGGAGTCATACCTCAAAAATCGGTGGTGAGCCCGTTCCGGGCTTCTGGTCGCCGGGCATGCAAATGAGCATGATGGAAAACAGTGCCGAAGGATCTATTTATGCCAATTTGCAGGCCTGCGATAGCTATAAAGGCGGTGAAGCCGCGTTTGATAAGGTGCAGTGTCCAATTTTGTTCATCAGCGGTCGTCTGGACAAAATGGCACCGGCAAAACTGGCGAAACAGGTCGCGGATTCCAAACAAAATGCGGACATCGTCATGATCCCGAATTGCGGACACAGCATTATGTCTGAATCACCTGACGGAGTCCTTGATAATCTGAAACGATTCATCGAAAGTAACGCAGTCAGGTCATAGAAATACACCTGACCTACTATTTCTTCCTCATAATAGGTCAACAGTGTTTCCAGATATTTTCAGGTGATTTTCAACACCAACCCAGATCATTTAAGATTTCATGCCGCCGCAATACCGCATCGATGTTCTCAGTAAAAATAAGCTAAACGTCTTCATAGAAAACCCGGTCGTATTTAATTCGTTTATCCATATCCACATCCGTATCTAGCTCCCTTGCGTATCGGTGCCCAGAAAAAACCGCACCAGCAATAATTGCGGGTGCTTCACAATCGCCTATCCGTGTAATAGATTTGGGTGCTTCAGCATTTCTATTTGATTCCCCTACTCCCGTTTTTTCAATCAGCGCCTGATATAAGGAATCCTGAGGAAGACGGGAGGTGACAGAAACCACAGATTCGACCTCAACAATTTTTTCATGAGCACCATAAACCGCTTTCAAAGTGGCGCATTTTCCATCAAATCTGCATAAGCTATACCCGGTAATAATTTTGATACCTGATTGAATTAGGCGATTTTGCACGCGGTGTTGTTCGGAAGTCATTCCACTCCAAAGAGAAACCTTGGGTTCCGGGGTCACAAAGACAACCGGGATGTTATCGGCGGCAAGCTTTTCGGCAATTATATTTGCCATGTAGTAGTGATCGTCATCATAAACAATGGTCGGTCCTGCAGGTAAACGATCCGATAGAATGTCATCAGGCGTATAAATCTGTTCAGCCGGGCCAAAATCACGAATCGGAACCTCTGTATATAAACCCACTCCATCACGGCGCCAGTAGGAGCCGGTGGCAATAACGACATGATCGGCGCCGGTGGTCAGCACATCATCAACATTCATAACGCTCTCTGGGTAGACATCGATGTTGGGGATTTTCTCAATCTGTGTCACTCGATAGTCCCGAACTCTGGCCCACTCACTTAAGCCCGGAAGTTTAGATTCACGCGTCACCCGGCCGCCAAGTTCCCTTTCAGACTCTGCCAGCATAACCTGATAGCCGCGTTGCCCTAATGCACGAGTTGCCTCAAGTCCAGCAGGTCCTCCACCCACAACCAGAATTGTTGAATCGGATTGCTTTTTGGCTATTTTTTCCGGATGCCACCCTCTGCGCCATTCCTCACTTATTGATGGGTTCTGAGTACACCGGATAGGGGTTCCTTTACTGTCACCGCTATAACAAATATTACAGCCGATACATTCCCGGATGTCGTCAAGCCGTCCTTCCTCGATTTTCTTCGGCAGAAACGGGTCTGCAATAGAGGGTCTGGCCGCCCCGATGAAATCGACAATGCCGCGTTTGATCTGGGAAACCATTGTGTCTGGCGAAGTAAAACGACCTACGGTGACCACAGGTTTTGTGGTTACTGACTTGACATAGGACATATAAGCTTCAAGAGACCCTTCCTTCACGAATCGGGAAACCCCCATCTCCAGAGAATAGTCATTAATATTGATGTCCCATAGATCGGGTAATTCCGCAAGCATCTCTATCATTTCACGATGCTCACCTATTATGGGCTCTCCGTCAGCACCGCCCCCCTGCTCCGCAGAAAATCGCACCGCTACGGCACAGGTATCCCCTATCGCCTCTTTGGTATCGGAAATCAGTTCCCGCACCAGACGCACTCGATTTTCCAGCGAACCACCATATTCGTCTATTCTGGTATTAGTTTGCGAAGAAAGAAAATTGGACAATAAATAGCCGTGCGTCGCATAGACGTAAACCACATCAAACCCGGCCTGTTTTGCGCGCAGCGCAGCATTCCGATGCCATTTTCGCAGTTCCCTAATATCTCTTCGATCCATTGCGCGCGTGGAAAACGGAGCGCCTATCGACGTGGGCCTGCTATCCACCCCGAGCGGGGTTTCCAGGGTAAACAGATTCGCTGAACGATTACCTGACACCCAGAGTTCTACACCCGCCAAAGATCCATGTTCATGCACCTTGTCGGTCATCAAAGAATGCGCTTTTACATCTCCCTCATCCCATATTGACGCATAGGGATGGGGTAAGTCGTCCGAAGTGGGGTGAATTGAGCAGTACTCGGTGCAAACCACACCCCAACCCCCTTCGGCCTTGATGCCGCGTAATTCGGCAACCATTCTCGGTCTTAGCCATCCAAGTCCGGTACAGTGGGGGACTTGATAAAAGCGATTTGGAGCCGTTACAGGGCCGATTTTTACCGGTTCCAGCAGGATGTCATATCTAGGATCGCGCATACGTAGTATTGTGTATTAATGGTTCGCTACTTGATTTTCGAATAACTCCTGTTGGAATGTTCGAGGACCTAGTATCCACGTAGGTGGCTACCTTACCTAACTTGCCTCACTTGCCCAACTTTTTCTAAAGTTACCGAAAAATCACAAGACAGCTGACTATACACTCTGGCAAGCTATCTTCTCACCTATTAAGTGAGATACCGTTTTAATGTTTATGCACGGAAGCCAGGTACATCCATACCGGTAACATGGGGTCTTTATGGATTTTTGCCGACAATACCAAAGACGAGCTGGGGTCGGAAAAATTTGTCCTTTTTATCTACCTGGAAGCTGGTTTGGGTTTGAGGTCATCATCGGCATTTTAATCATACAACTGTTTAACAGAAAATCATCTTCATAAAAAGTCATCTCTGCGCCCTAACTTCCGATAGAATTCACCCAGTTCAAAATCATAACTTTGTATTCAATATTTCCTGAAGCTCGTGACCGAAATAGACCTGTTAATTATCCCGCGCTGGCTGGTGCCTGTCGACAGCAATGAATCCATACTGGAAAAACATGCCGTTGCCGTTCATAGAGACTCTATTCTTGAAATCGGACCCGCCGACAGGCTTAAAACTAAATATACGCCTACGCAAACTGTCTCGTTGCCTGATCATGTGCTGATCCCTGGTCTGGTTAATGCTCACACCCATGCGGCTATGACATTATTCCGCGGCTACGCCGATGACTTGCCATTAATGGAATGGCTTAATGATCATATCTGGCCGGCAGAATCCCGCTGGGTCAATGAAAAATTTGTAAAAACCGGGACGGATCTTGCATGCGCCGAAATGCTCAAAAGCGGCACGACCTGTTTTAATGATATGTATTTTTTCCCCGATGTAGTAGCCAAGTGTGCGCAAAATGCGGGGATGCGAGCCTGTATCGGCATGATCGTCGTAGATTTTGCCACTGTCTGGGCTCAGAATGCGGACGAATATATAAACAAGGGGCTAGATGTAAGAGACAGCATGCGCCATTCAAATCTGGTGACTGCGGCATTTGCTCCGCACGCACCCTACACTGTCTCGGACCAGCCTTTACAAAAGATTGCGACGCTATCGGATGAGCTGGATTGCCCGGTTCATATCCACCTTCATGAAACTGCGCATGAAATAGAGGAATCCATGGCACGTTTTGGCATGCGTCCCATTGAAAGACTGGATCAACTGGGGCTGGTTGGGCCGCGATTGATGGCGGTCCATATGACTCAACTACTTCCGGGAGAAATTAAGACGCTGTCTGAAAGAGGCGTCCATATTGTTCATTGCCCGCGCTCCAATCTCAAACTGGCGAGCGGTTTTTGTGAAGTAAGTAAAATCAATGAATCAGAGATCAATATCGCTATAGGAACCGACAGCGCATCCAGCAACAATAATCTGGACATGATCAGTGAGATGATGACTGCCTCACTACTGGCAAAAGGCGTATCCAGCTCACCGACAGCAATGAATGCCTATGCAGCTCTTAAGGCTGCAACAATGGGCGGGGCAAAAGCATTAGGTCTTGAGGAAAAAATCGGTTCAATAGAAACCGGCAAGCAGGCTGATTTGTGCGCAGTTGATTTATCAGATATTGCTAGCCAACCGGTATATAACCCGGTGAGTCAACTTGTGTACAGCGCATCATCCAGGCAGGTCAGCGATGTCTGGATAGCCGGGCAAAGGTTGCTTGAAAGCGGAGCGTTAACCACCATAGATGAAGAACAGGTCAAGGCTGACACGCTCGAAATAGGCAACAAAATCAAGAAAGGGTAATAAATTAGATGGGTCAACAAAGCAGTCATAAAAACGTTGATGACGATGAAATTCGAAAATTCAGTGAGTTAGCCTCCCGATGGTGGGATCCCGCGAGTGAATTCAAGCCACTTCATGATATAAACCCCCTGCGCCTTGGCTTTATCAATCAACATTCACCTTTGCAAGGTAAAAAAGCACTCGATGTGGGATGTGGAGGTGGTATCTTAAGTGAATCTATGGCAGTGCTTGGGGCCAATGTGACAGGCATAGACATGGGCGAAGCACCTCTCAACGTGGCACGGTTGCACGCTATGGAATCAGGCCAAACAGTAGACTATAAAAAAATAACCGCAGAACAACTTGCCGATGCGCAACCGGGAGAATGGGATGTGGTTACCTGCATGGAAATGCTCGAACATGTACCCGATCCCGAGAGCATCGTGACGGCATGCAGTAAACTGGTAAAACCAGGAGGTGCCGTCTATTTTTCCACCCTGAATCGTAATCCTAAATCTTTTCTGTTTGCAATAGTCGGCGCCGAGTATGTTCTCAATATGCTGCCCAGAGGCACGCATCAGTACGGAAAGTTTATTCGACCCAGCGAACTGCACCGCTGGTGTGAACAGGCAGCGCTGACGACGCATGAACTTACCGGCATGCATTTTAATCCATTAACAAAATCCTATCGCCTGGGACCTGGACTCGACGTTAATTATCTGTCTTACACGACTCGCGGTCAGGATTGAAAAATATGCTCAGTCAACCTCTAAATAAATGTATTGATACTGTTCTTTTTGATCTGGACGGAACATTACTGGATACCCACCTTGACCTGATCGCCGCGCTAAACACCGTGCTTGAAAATCACGATAAACCCCCACTTTCTGCAAAAGAATTACGTCCTTTTGTCTCTAAAGGAGCGATGGTAATGGTTTGTCTTGCATTTAGGTGCAACCCTGAATCAGATGAAGCTGGCCAGCGCTGGCTCGAAATGCTGGACGCCTACAGAACGGATATCGCCCGACATACCGTATTGTTTCCGGGAATGGATCAGGTATTAGAAAAAATCGAAGAAAATGGGTGGAAATGGGGCATTGTCACCAACAAACCCGGGCTTTATACGGATCTTCTTCTTTCGGAATTGGCGATGCCCTATCGCCCGGCTGCAGTCGTATCCGGCGACACTCTGAAAGTGAAAAAACCCAACCCGGAACCACTTTTGCTAGCCTGTTCCACGATCGGAAAGCCCGCCTCTACCTGTGTCTATATAGGCGATGACGAGCGAGACATTATCGCCGGCAAGGCAGCAGGAATGCCTACCATCGCCGCGTCATACGGCTATATCGTTGATGAGGAAAACCCTGAAGACTGGAATGCAGATGCCGTAGTGAGTACCGCCTCGGAAATCTCCGCTTTAATTGGTTTATAGTATCTGGCAGAAAAAATGATTCAAGTTCTGCCCTCTCCGCTTGAAGCCGCTGCCTGGTGCGCAGAGCAACAACAACAAGGAAAGTCCGTGGGGTTCATCCCCACCATGGGCGCGCTTCATGATGGCCATATTTCTATGGTACAGCGAGCTGCTTCGGAAAACAGCATCGCCTGTGCCAGCATTTTCGTGAACCCGCTGCAATTTAATAATCCAGAAGATTTGGAAAACTATCCGTCAAACCTTGACCAGGACATTGAACGAATTGAAAACGCCGGTTGCAACATGGTATTCACGGGAACCCTGAAACAGTTCTTTCCAGAGCTTGATTCACTAGATGATATTCGGCATCTTGACCCCGGGCCATATGCACGCGGACTTGAAGCCGCTTATCGTCCCGGACACCTGGAAGGCGTTGTCACCATCGTTGACCGATTATTTCGTACGGTCGGAAATTGTAAAGCCTATTTTGGTGAAAAAGATTATCAACAGACGAGGGTGGTTCGGTTTCTTGCGAAAACACTGCAAACTGAAAACCTGAAAATAAAGGTTGTTGTATGCCCGACGATCAGAGACGGAAACGGCCTTGCCCTGTCCTCCCGTAATCAGAGGCTAACTCGTGACCAGCTTATTATCGCATCACGACTAAACAAAGCATTGCA
>JAIBDK010000373.1 GCA_024679435.1 Gammaproteobacteria bacterium
CAATACATAACTTTCCAGTGCGCAGCCCATCAGGCTCGCCTGCATGCCGGCAGCTTGAGTAATCAAATTAGATCCAGCCTGAGCTGCCAGAGTTATCGTCACACCTTTTTCGTATCCACTTTGCGAATCGGCCACCTTACTATCGGTCGCACCCGCGATAGTTGAGTTAACCAGACCGTAATAGTTGCCGATTTGCGCACTTGCCGCCATGGCTACTGCACCTTCAGGGCTCCCTCCGCTCATCGCCCCCGTTCGCAGATCGGTAAGCATCGGTCGGGTACCAAATATTATCTTCGCCTGTGGATTAACCAACCAGGCAAATATCATGCCTGACAGCGTTTCAGCAGCAGTCTGCGCAATGGTTCCGGCCATTGTCACCGGGCTTGACGCACCCATTTGACCAAAGGTATTGGAGTGCAGAGGAATGCCAAATCGTACCGCTTCAGCTGCGACTTCACAGGATTCCGGATCAAAACGAAGCGGTGGAACCGGTGGATTGCAATTCAACGATAAAAATGGACGCTCTAGAAATGCTTCTCGTGACCCGGCAATCATGTAACACATATTCGCGATATCCTCGACGTGAGCGGCTTCGGATGCAGAAACGAACACATGCTTCTGTGTGCCCGCCAGGCAGACATAAGCGGTATTAATGTCAAGGGACTTGAGGTCAGGCATATCCCGTGCAACCAGAGAACGACTAAAGAAATGAATATTATCCAGACTATCCACCAACCGCGCCGCATCATATAGATCGCATAACAATGACTCTCGATATCGGCCGGTTTCAAAATCCAGTATTAATGGCGCCGCACCACCTGACCCGGCATATACTCTTGCGCCGTCAAGTTCTAAATCATGCGCCGGATTCTGACCACATAAATTAAAATCTCTTACAAAACCCTTCAACGCATTTTCGATTAAATGATTTGGAAAATGTAGACGACCATCACCATCAAGATTCCCACCTGCTCGAGTAACGTGCTCTATGACAATTTCGGGCGCATCGATCATTCCCACGTCACTCAAAATAGATCGTATTGCCGCGTCTATTTTTGGAAGCTCTTTCGAGCTTATAGGTAAATATCGGCCGCCCCGTAATCCACGTGGAGAAGGATGCGAGGGGCGCGCCTGATTCTCATTGGTATTCCGACGACGGCGACGGGATTTACTATTTTTTTCTGTTTTCTGCATTATCTTGCGAGACAGGACATAAACGACACATTTAACATTACAAATATCAAACGCTCCACACCATCTTAAATTTAACCGGGTATCCGGTCATCGAGCCTAGCTTCATCAATTCCGTGGGGATCCTGATGAATCATTACCTCTGCACTCGGAAATTCGGCGTGCAACACGGCTTCAATTTCATCTGATATATCATGGGCATCTGATACCGACATAGTTCCATCAAGCTCCATATGCATCTCAATAAAATCTCGTAAACCGGAAGTTCGAGTTCGAAGATCATGCATTCCCAATACCCTTGGATTAGCGAGCACAATATCGTATATCCTGTCTCTTTGTTCCTGCGATAATTCCTTATCTGCCAGGATATCGATCGACTGTTGTCCGATTTCCCAGGCACCACGCATCAAAATGACCGCTATTGCGATGGCGAATATGGGATCGAAGTACGGCCATAAAGTAAGTTTTGACAATAAGATTGCAACTATTACCGCTAGATTAATCAGCAAATCTGCCTTGTAGTGCAGGCTGTCAGCAGCAATGGCCACAGAATTCGTTTTAGCAATAACATAACGCTGAAAAGCCAGAAGCAGAAATGTCATAGCAATGGCAAATATCATGACCCAGATACCGGTCATTGAATTTTGAATCACCTTAGGGCTGACAAACCGATGCAAAGATTCGAATATCAAAAACACACCGGAACCCGCAATAAATACCGCTTGTGTCATCGAGGCCAGCGCTTCGAATTTACCGTGTCCATAACGGTGATCTTCGTCCGCGGGTCGCACCGCATGGTGAACACCTATCATCATCACGATGGAAGCAAACGCGTCCATGGTTGAATCCATCAACGAAGATAAAAGACTGACCGAATCGGTGAGAAAATACGCTATCAGCTTGACAACAATGAGCACGGCGGCGGTCGATACGCTGGCATAAGTAGCCCACTTTCGCAGACGCGCACCATTATCCACCGAAGGTATCGTTTTATTATTGTTATCTGATGCTGACATTTCTGAGTATCATTCTATATTTTCCGAGCGCTCTCGTCATTCAGAGGCTGGGTATTTTTGTTGGCAAACAGGTGAATAAAAACCGCCGTCGCTAATATTGCACCGCCAATGAAAGTACTGGAAGCCGGCACTTCTCCCACTGCCAGCCAGACCCAGATGGGTGCCAATACGGGTTCCCCCAATGCGATCAGGGTGAGTTCGACAGCCGGTATTCCCGAAGACGCAATGGCGAACAAAATGCTGCCAATTCCAAGCTGCACTACCCCCAGAAAACTGCAATAGAGCAAATCATTTAGGGGAATAACAAGCCCATTACCCAAGGCAAGAGAAACCGCACCCGCCGCACTGGCGGAAAACAGCCCGGCGTATAAAACTGCAGGGGTCATATCCACATTCCGCCCTGTTCTCAACACGACGGCATAGCAACCAAAACCTATCATTCCCAGCAATGCAATCAAGTCTCCCAGTATACCACCCTCCAGGGGGTTGCCCCCGACCATAATGGCGATCCCGACTGCGGCAATGACAATGGCCAGCCACGTTATGGAAGTTACTTTTTCTCCAAGAACGAACCCGCCAAAAATGGCCGCAACAATAGGACCGGCCGCCATCATCAATGTCGCATTCGCCACCGTGGTATGGGCAATGGCAACAATATTACAAAACATCGCGATGCCAACAAAAAAGCCCCCCAAAACGGCTTTCCAACCGGAACAAAAAACCACTTCAAGCATCCGTCTTCCATGACGCACAAAGAGATACATTAGCAAAAATATAAAGAGCGACCCTGAACGGTAAAAGTTGGCCTGCCATTGATCCGCGTGCTCCAGCAGAC
>JAIBDK010000364.1 GCA_024679435.1 Gammaproteobacteria bacterium
AATACTGTTACGTGCACTCAAACAAGATTTACCGATGCCCCGAGCCTGCGCATTAATGTCACCATGGTGTGACCTGGCGCATTCAGGAGATTCAGAAAAATCAAACAATGGCCGTGATCCTACTCTAACGCTGGAATATGTGGAAAACGCCGCTCAACTTTATGCCGGGGAATATCCACAAAAAGATTGGGAAGTATCTCCATTAAACGCTAACTTTGATTCACGATTCCCCGCAACAATAATAACAACAGGAACCCGTGATCTTTTAATGAGCCAGTCCGTTCGACTCGCCGCCAAGTTAAGAAAGGCTGAAATTAACGTGGACTTAAGGATTTGGGAAGAAATGTGGCATGTATTTGAGTTTTACCCCCACATCCCTGAGGGACATCGTTCACTTTCCGAAATCTGTCAGTTTCTAGAAAGCCATCTTCAGTAATCCATTTTATCCGCAGTCAGTCTGATGCTTGATGTCACACTGGGAATTAGCGATTTTCCAGACGGGCATAATCAAATACCCCATATTCAATATGATTTTGCTTTTTGTATGCGAAGTGAAAATCATCACTTACCTCCCAAAAGTTTTTACTGGTCCGACGCACGCCGAAACGATCGAGCAACCGGGAATAGTCAGACTGATCCTTCATTTCTCCCAATTGCAATGAAAATTCTGAGACGTTCGATTCTTCAACAACCAAAAAAGCGTTAGGGCGGTCGCCAAGAAAACCTCGCACCACAACAAGCGTATCTTCGTCAGGCGCTCGATTTTTCTGCTCTTCAAAAAGTGAAGTAATGTTCAGATGTGCATTTACCCTCAGCAGCGTAAAATAAGTATCTCGATCACCCGCGATTTTTAAAAATGTCACCTGCGGCATCATTTGAATGTGGGGGCCTGCACTGCCCTGCAAATTTGCGAGGGCATCCCTTATTCTGGCGTTCTCAATTTCAGAAATACCCCTCGACGAATTGAGAATTCCGGATAGGCGCTTCTCTATTTTGGCAAATAATTCTAGTTTGTGGTCCGCAGTGCGATATCGAATATTGGGAATCAAGTTTCTTTCAAATCGCGGAAACGTCATGTATTCGGCAACCTCCCGGTCAGCACCTCGATACCAGAACTTGCGTTCACGATTTCTAGCCTCTTCGGGCAGCAACAGCAGAAAACCCATCTCTCCCTCCATGCGCAAAAAATCCATATACACCCGCGACAAAAACTGATGCCCAACATTTCCGTAAACATCATAACCTGCAACCAGCAAATAATGTATTCGTTCGAGTAATGGATAATTAATAAACCAGGCTGTTTTTGGCGGAGGACCCACCATTCCCTTTTCAACGGAGGCGCTGTCAAAATGCCTGAATACGGTGAGCGCTGCACTCGAATTCACTCCGTCACCGTCCCAGATATTTTCTAAACTAACCGCCCCGAAGCCCCCAAAATTATGATCCAGATAAGCATCCGCTTCCCTCAACAAATTTTTCTGTGTTACCGCATATCGCTTCCAGCGTGCAATCGGTCTGAACACATTTATGGTACTTGCAGGAAGCGCCATATACTCTGCTTTATCGGAAAGAAATTTCTCATAGAGCGTAGATCGTGAGCTGTCAGGATTTGAAAAAAATATCCAGAAATGATCATTAATCACGTTAAGCGCCACCTGTCCGCGACACACCGGGCCTTTAATAAAGGACTGGATGGTAAAGTGTGCTTCATCCAGTAAAAACCGATACCTTGATGAGACGGGGATCGCGTCAAAAGTTATAAACGGATTCGATGCGACAGGCTCAAAATAGCTCGGAAGCGATTCCACCTCATAATCAGTCTCCACAAATAATTCCTGCCAACGAGACATTCTTGAACTATTCAGGGCATAGGGTAAATGTGTTTTGGATACGGGTGTTTCGATATTTCGGATTAAACGGTAGTAAACACGATCCACACCGGGCTCATTATAGGGACGTCTGGTCGAAATACGCTCAACGGGCTGCCCAGGAGCCGTTTTTGAACGAACCATCCGAAAGAAAACAGGTTTAGCGGATTCTGCGTCAGGCTCTGGATCAATAAATTCTGAAAAATACAGATTCGCAAGAAATAAATGTTCGTATATGTATCTGCTCATCAGTCGTTGCTTCAATGAATCGCCGTTTAGAAACCCCTCCCAAACGGCAACGTTATCGAGAAGCTGATCTGGCAGTGCTGGCCTTACCGTGGCGCCAGCTCCCTGCTCCAGCCATTTCAACAATACCGAAAGTTGATCGTCTTCGAGGCCGGGCAAACCATACGGCATGCCCGCCAACGGATTTGCAGATGCATACTGATCAAATTCCGAGGGCTTAGGACATACCTGCTCCCTGTTCAACGAAATATCAAAGCTTTCAGGAAGCAGCTTCTGATCAGGCATTGGATTTGACCGCTTAAGCTGCAACATACGATGCATCACTCCCGCATTTTGGTTGGCTTCCACACTGTCACCCCGTTCATTAAGAACTGGATAAAACTTTCTGGAACGCCATCCCGCTGTCGACGTTTCATCTTCAAATAACCGGCTCATAGAGCCCGCGGTTATTCGGGTAGACAGGTAAACCAGATCCTTACTGGCCCCCCGATCGATTCCCTCTATGGATTCCATTTTGAGTTGGCACGGTGCATCGTAACAAGCATGACACACTACACAACGGTTTTCGACGATAGGGTTAACATCGCGCCAGTAGTCAACATGATCAGCCGGGATCGACGTCACCACACGATTTCGAGGCTCGCTTGGCCCATATCTGCTTTCAAGTTGAATTGTCGCTAGTGTCGTGCAGCCGGCTATAACACTCCCAAGCATCAGGCCAGAAATTAATCGAAGCTTCTTTACTTTAATTCGCATTGACTAGCACGTATAAACTTGTTCAGTGATTTATCGGTCACACATGGTTCGGGCTGTTTCACAAGACTAGCAGCTATCCGTTACAATCGAGGCATGACTACTGATCTCAACTCTGCCGAAGATGCCCTGCAACGATTCTCTACCAAAGAAGCCGCAGAAAAGTACAACAAAGCTCTTATTGGCACTAAAAAGCACGACCGTGAAATGGCGGCCCTGGCCAAGGCTCTTGATTATATTCCGAATGGTGCCAGAGTTCTTGACTTTCCCTGTGGAACCGGCCGCTTGTATCCAAT
>JAIBDK010000323.1 GCA_024679435.1 Gammaproteobacteria bacterium
ATTTGTGCAAATATAGTTGATCCGCAGTGCGTTGTTGCCGAATTATGCTGCGCCCGTCATTTTTCCCGTATGGTTAACTCGCATCAAGGACGGGTATTAGTGAATGTTTACTTTAATTCTTGAGTTGATCTGAATTAATGTATACCCTGTATTTATTAGCATCCAGTCATTGTTTTTGGTATGTTGACTATCTGCTCTGCTCGTTAAATATATGTCGAAAATCAACCAGCGAACACTGATCATTGCATGTGGTGCATTAAGTCACGAGATCGTTGCATTGATCCGGATCAATCAGTGGAACCATCTTGAGTTAACCTGCCTTCCAGCCTATTGGCATCATGTGCCTCGACGTATACCCGAGAGTTTGAAGGAGAAAATAAGGCAGAATCGGGATAAATACAAGAATATTTACGTAATGTATGGAGATTGTGGCACCTGGGGGGCAATTGATGCCGTCGTTGCAGAGGAGGGCGCTGAACGAATTGAAGGGCCACATTGTTTTTCGTTTCTCATGGGCAACGATCAGTTCGATGCGTATTCTGAACACGAAATAACAACGTTTTACTTGACAGATTTCTTCTGTAGATATTTTGATAAATTTGTCTGGGAGGCGCTAGGCCTGAATCGACGTGATGATATGGCGGACTTCGTTTTTGGCAACTACAGAAAAATAATTTATCTGGCGCAAACAGATGATGCCGACCTTCGGAATAAAGCGGAAGAAATAGCCGGAAGACTAAAACTCGAATACGAGTATCGTTTCACCGGATATGGTGATATGGGAGAAGTCATGAGCCAAATTCCTGTTATCGTTTCCTAATATGACTTTTTGTGGTACTAATGGATGCCGAAAAAGAGTCGCAGTGAATGAAAGACGTCAGGATCAATCATGAGCCCATCGAGTTGTTTAAAATTCTTAAAATTGAAGGACTTGTATCCAGTGGTGGCATGGCTAAAACGGTGATCGCAGATGGTCAGGTTTTAGTGAACGGGATCGAAGAAACCCAAAAGCGTAAGAAAATAGTTGCCGGAGACGTGGTGAAATTTGGTGATTCGGAGATGAAAATCTCTTTGGCTTAAACGCTTGCGATTTTGAATATCTGGAGCTACTCAGGTTGCGGATTGGGATTTTTCTGATACTTGCCTATTTGTTCAAATACCTCATCACGGTTTTTCAATCTTTTAACCCGCTGAAACAATGCCTCGGCCTGAGGATAATGCCTTTGGAGAAATACTAGCCATTGTTTCAGGCGGTTGCTGGTAAATCGCGGGTGTTTGTTTGACGAATTATTTAAATAACGAATCACTATATCCAGTGTTTCTCCCCAGCTAATCATTTCATAATTGCGGCCGGTATGTTCAGCCTCGATCCTGGCTGCAATGTCGGGGCAGGTGAGCGCGCCCCGTCCAAGCATAATATCGTTGCAGCCGCTTTGTTTTTGTGCCTGTATAGCATCTTCTGCAGACCATATTTCACCGTTGATAATCACCGGTATGCTTATTCTGTCGGCAACTTGTCTTACCGCTGACCAGTATGCGGGTGGTTTGTATCGATCTTCTCTTGTTCGTGCATGAATGCATAGTTCGGTAGCGCCACCGGACACTATGCGATCGGCCACCTCATCGAGATAATCATGACTGCTGAATCCAAGGCGAATTTTTGCGGTGACCGGTATTTTCGGATCAACTGAATCCCGCACTGCGGTAACGATATCTCCAATTCGCGCTGGCTCCTTAAGAAGTGCGGAGCCGCCCTCGTTTCGGGTTACGGTTTTGGAAGGGCAGCCAAAATTGATGTCAATACCCGGTGGCTCCAGAGTCTGAGCGCGCGCGGCATTGAGCCCCATAAACTTAGGGTTTCCGCCTAATAGTTGCAGATACACAGGTATGCCATGGGATGTCATCCCGCCATGGTTTAGCTCAGGGGAAAAGCGCAGGAACACCTTTTCTGGCAGAACCTGATTGTTGACCCGTATAAATTCGGTGACACAACGATGATACCCCCCTCTTTGAGTAAGAATATCGCGCATTTCGTAGTCGATGACACCTTCCATAGGCGCCAGAAAGGTCCGCATTTTATGAGGCCGGGTCAATTAGAGATTGGGACGCAGATTGTACCAGTCAATTGAGGGTGAATTTACCTGTAAGATGGGGATGTTGGTAGACAAACCTAATATTGGTTCTGGCATGCGCTCCTTGCGCTATTCCATGGAAGTGGACGAGGCAATATTGAAAAGATGTTCATCGAACCAGGCTTTGCCGATAACTGCCCCACTGATCCCCTCGAAGTTTCTGATGCAGACACTATGTTGTCGTACCTCAAAGATGTGTCGCGCGCCAGGGTGATTGTGAGTTGCGCCTCGCTTTTGTTGGGTAGGAATCTTATCTATCTCCTTGCCTGCTTACGGCCTGCCCGGACTTGAGTCGATTTAATTTAAATTGAAACTATCGATGGGTCGAGGTGATGCAGAATCTATCCCGTCAGAAAATGCGCTACTAAAAGGGCTAAAAGGAGTGAAATACAATAACAGTTGGCAGGCTTTTTTTCACATATGGCTAGGTGTTGTTTGAAAATGACGGAAACGAATCTGACATCTGGCGTATTAGGTTAGATTGTCTTTTTTAAGTCCGGTATGGGTAAACATATAAGGTCGGTATTAATACACTAATTAGGGTCGAGACTTTCGTCTCTATAATGTGATTGTCGTCATTGGATTCCTCTTTCGAACCGTGAACTGAGGCAATCATATTATTACCGTTAAATAGTGTTTTGTGGTTTTCTTCGGCAACTTTTTGTGTTCTCCTCTCGCCCGGAATGTAGACCAAAATGATCTGGTTTATATTTTCAGTCAAACATTTTTCGAACTCATGTGCCGGGTGAGATAAAACTATCGCGATACAAGAGAAAACAAAGGTCATTGATATTTATTTTGGTAAACACGTTAAGATTCGGCTCATGAAAAAGCGATATCCTTCGACTGAAAAAATAGAGTCTCTGACGTTGGAACACTATAACGAGAACTCAAGCTCGTTTTGGGAGGGGACAAAAGATCACGATGTGACCGAGAATTATGATTGTTTTCTGTCAAGGTTTCCTTGCGGAAAGAAACTGGATATTCTGGACTTTGGTTGTGGTCCAGGGAGGGATCTTTTGTATTTCAGCTCTATGGGGCATCAGCCGACAGGCCTTGATGGCAGTGCCAATTTTTGTGAAATGGCGCGTCAACTGAGTGGCTGTGATGTGTTGCATCAAAGGTTTTTGGACTTAACGTTGCCGATCTGTGCTTTTGATGGAGTATTCGCTAATGCTGCTCTGTTTCATGTGCCGGGTTGGGAGTTGCCCAGGGTTCTGTTACAAATTAGCGCCGCGTTACGTCCAAACGGAATTTTATTTATGTCCAACCCTCGGGGTGAAGGTGAAGGCTGGAATGGTCAGCGTTATGGGCACTACATGGAATATGAGATCAGCGAACAATTTCTGGCTAACGCGGGATTCAGCGTTCTGGACTATTATTATCGGCCGGCGGGTAAACCATTGCATCAGCAACCATGGTTGGCGATTGTCAGTCAGCGAATCGAATAGCGATAATTCGATTTTGCCTGCGGGGC
>JAIBDK010000398.1 GCA_024679435.1 Gammaproteobacteria bacterium
ACCGGTACAGAGGGATGTCAGAAAACAGGCGAAGAATATTACTCTGCAAAACCTGAGAAACATGGGAAACATGGGAATCAAGTTGTTAATCGGCTAAATATAATGGTCATGACGATATTTTCTGTAATTCTGGTATACTAGCACTGAAACTTTTAAAAATCTATCATATTCGTGCGTTGCTATTCCTCATGAAAATGGTTACTCTTTTTGAAGCGGTTTTCACCAAACTAAGGAATATAATCGAGCAGTGTTGCTTTTTCTTTACTGAATGTAAAGTAACTATGAAAACATTTTTTTACATATTTCTTCTTTGTCTCCTGCCAGCACAAACTGTTGCCGGGGAGGCCCTAACGGAAGATACTTTCTGGCATGGGGAAGTTACTCTCAGTGACGACCTGCTCGTGCCTTCCGGAGTCACTCTTACCATCGCAGCTGGAACTACAATAATCATTAATCCTGCTAAAAGCACCAAGATTGACCCGGAATACTTATCTCACTATTTAGAGATACTTGTGCGCGGTTCTCTGCGGGCTGAAGGTACTGAGTTACAACCTATTTTATTTAAATTGGGAAAAACAGATGAAGGCACCGACCGTTGGGCCGGAATTATTGTCGATAATGGAGAGGCGTATCTTGCCGGCAGCGAGATAAGAAATGCTGAAACAGGCATCTACGTTGTAAATGGCAAGCTGAAGGTGGACGGTTCGAAGCTGTCCGGCAACAGGTATGGGGTTGTAGCGCAGGGGGAAGCGACGCAGGCTTTGATCCAAAATTCACTCATTTCTGATAATGACTATGGGGTTCTCTCCTTAAACAAAGCGTCTTTGCAAACCGAAGAGGTAACATTCAGATCCAATTCGAAAAAAGATGTCCATGAAGCGGTTCGCCAGACTGTTATGTTGAATGATTTTCCCGAATATCAATTAAGCAATGAAAAAGAAATTACCAGATTCTATAAGGATGAGGCACTGGCCGGACAGACAATCTGGAAAGGCAGGGTGGTGATAGATGGAATTGTCAGGGTGCCGACCGAGGCCAGGTTGATTATTCTGCCGGGCACCCTGGTGGAATTTCGCAAAAAAGATACCTATGGTGACGGGATTGGAGAAAACGGCCTTTTGGTTCAAGGGCAATTTATTGCGAAAGGGACCCCCCAGCAGCCAATAATTTTCAGGTCGGCTGAAACGACAAGGAGGATGGGTGACTGGGATGCTATCAATATCCTGGGAAGCGACCGTGGCCAGAACATCATGGAATTCTGTCAAATTGAAGATGCTTACAGGGCCCTTCATTTTCACTTCTCCAACGTGATTGTTACCAATAGCATTTTACGCCATAACTTCCGGGGTGCTCAATTTCAGGAATCGTTAGTCGAAATCAGGGAGAGCTATTTTTACCGGAACAAAAGCGGGATTCAGGCGCGTGACTCCGAGGTGGTTTTCCGCGGGAACCTTGTTGCTGATAACCATACGGGCGCCAATTTTTTAAGGGTTAACCTGAAGGCATATGACAATATTTTTGCCAATAATGACCTTGAAGGACTCAGGCTGCGTGAAGGCACCCCGAGTATTACAAAAAATAAGTTTTTGGGAAGCCGGTACGGTTTGTTGGTGGCCGATGCAGTGTACGGTGAATACCGGGAAAACTTTATTGCCGGAAACCTTGAAACTGGGATTTCATTGCGAAATACCGATCATATAAAAATGGTCGGTAATTTTATTCAACAAAACACTATAAATGGAATTAATCTTCTGGATTCAAGAACAATTATCCAGGGGAACCTTATCTCTGCAAATGGTGAGAGGGGTATAGGTGTGCAGTCTTTCAGCGGCAGAATAGAAGGAAATAATATCACCGGTAACGGCTTATACGGGATCGGGCTTGACGGCGAGTCCGATGTATCGGCAATAAATAACTGGTGGGCTGACAGTGACCTGGATGCAGAAATATTCGACAGCCACGATGATCCCGGTTTGGGCACTGTTACCTACCAGCCCCAGAATAGGGTCCCATTCGAGATGGTCTGGCCGTTTGAACGAATTATTTCAGATGTATCCTGGGCTGGAGCTTTAAACGTTCCTGACAACGTAGAGGTAGCTGCCGGCGCAACGCTTCACCTCCTGCCCGGAACCGCTGTTTATTTCGGTCCTGAGGTCGGGCTACAATCACATGGGCGCATCATTGCAGATGGTACGCAAACAAAGAGGATTCAATTCCTGCCAAAGGAAAAACGAGGGCCTAGTTCCTGGGGTGAGATACTCATTGACAAGGGAGATGCTTCGAGTTTTTCGTTTTGCGATTTTTCGAATGCTACCTGGGGGCTCCATCTTCATTTCACCAAGGTTGATGTTACCGATTGCCTGTTTGCGGACAATGACGGCGGTCTCCGTTTTCGAAGCGGGCCTGTAACGATTACCCGTTCTATTATCAAAAACAATCGTATCGGCATACGATCCATGAGAGGGGTCGGTATAATTGAAAACAGTGCAATCGTTGACAACGAGATCGGCATCTTTATCAGAGAAAAGGGAAGCGGTTTTATTATTCACAAGAATAACATGCATGATAACGAGCGCTACAATCTGAGACTTGGCGATTTTAACAAGGAGAATGTTGACGCGCGGCAAAACTGGTGGGGTACCCATCAACCTTTGGAAACTATTTTTGATGACAGGAGGGAACCGGGTATAGGGCGGGTTGAGTTTGATCCCTTTGCGTTGGAGCCTTTGCCGATTCCGGATGAATAA
>JAIBDK010000006.1 GCA_024679435.1 Gammaproteobacteria bacterium
AACCCTTGATGTTTCTGAACTTGACAACCTGAATCGACAGCCCTTCGATTTCGTCACTTTCCAGAATCGTTCCAGGATTGACCAATGCATTAAATTTTTTCAGCTCTGCGGGTGTGGCATCCGCATCCATCTTGAATAATATGGTCGACTCTTCGACTTTCTCCTTTGCACCCGCCAACACCAGACCCGGCATCAACAGTAGTTGACTGAGCAACGCCACGAATATTATTTTAAACATATCATTAACCCCAACGATCAGCCTTAAAAGAATACACTAGATACTAGTTAATTGGAATCTCCCGATAATGGCGCACCCGGTCAGGCTTAGAGAACTCGCTTTTAAGAATCATCAACTTATTGCCTCTGGACATATCGATTTACTCAACATCCCGAGACACCCCTATAGATGGCGGAACAACACGAAACTATTCTCGTATAATACCCGACTCATCAGCTTAGGATAACTCTGTGGAAAAGCGCTTGCCACGCAAGCTTACTGCGATTTTATATACCGATATGGTGGAGTATTCCCGTCTGACCGGCGAGGATGAAGACGCCACCCACAGGCGCTTGCGCGATTATCTTGACTTAATCTCGAGCGCCATCGAATCTGCTCAGGGCGTGGTGGTGCATTATGCGGGTGATGCTGTCCTCGCCAAATTCGATGCAGTGGTGGATGCTTTATCGTGTGCAATCACCATTCAGACGTCGCTCAAAGACCAAAACCAGGATCTGCCCGATGAACGTAAAGTAAGATTTCGTATCGGTGTGAATCTAGGCGACGTTATCGAGGATCGTGCAGACATTTATGGTGATGGTGTAAATGTTGCGGCTCGACTGGAGAGTCTGGCAGAACCAGGAGGCATTTGCATATCCGAGTCTGTCAAAACCGCAATCGGTAAAAACTTACCGTATCATTACGCGTTCATGGGCGAGCGACGTGTCAAGAATATCGAAGAGCCGGTGCGGGCTTATAGCGTTGAATTTGATGACGATGGCCTAAAATCAAAAAACAGCGCACCAACGGCATTTTTACAAAGCCAAAACTTAACGCTACCCGAAAAGCCTTCTATCGCCGTACTTGCTTTTAAAAACATGAGCGGCGATCCAGAACAAGAGTATTTTAGCGATGGCATAACAGAAGATATTATTACCGAACTATCGCGTTTCTCCGGTTTGTTTGTGATTGCACGGAACTCTTCTTTTGCGTTCAAAAACCAATCGGTAGATGTTAAGACCGTCGCTCAGGAACTGGGGGTGCGATACATGCTTGAAGGTAGCGTCAGACGAATGAGAAACCGATTGCGTATTAACGCTCAGCTGCTCGATACCGAAATGGCAACGCATATTTGGGCAGAACGTTATGACGGTGATCTGACAGATGTTTTTGAACTTCAGGATGAAATTACCCGCAGCATCGTTGGCAGTATTGCGCCACAAATAGAAATTGCTGAAGTCGAGCGAAGTCGGAAATTATCTGACGCCAATCTGAGTTCTTATGAGATATCTCTGAAGGCACAGGCGATTTTCTACGACTGCGCCCGTGAAGGCAATCCTGAACTCAGGCAGAAAACAATAGAAGCCGCTCAAGCAGCCTTAGACATCGATCCAAGAAACACCCTCGCTCTGTGGATACAGGGCTACTCCTATCTGATGCAATATTTGTATCGTTGGAGCTCTAATCCGGAGGAATGCCTGAATCTGGCGCAAGAAATATCTCAACGACTGTTACAGGCAGATTCCTCCGACCCAAGAGCTTATATGACAAGGGCGATGATCTCGACTTTTCGAGGGGAATTCGATGCCGCCCTGGCTGATTTTCGACGAGCCTTCGACCTCAATCCAAACTTTGCCCTGAACTTGACCCTTATGGCGTGGGGCGAATCGCTGGCCGGTATGACTGCAGACGCCAAGCACCACGCTGAGCTGGCATTGCGCCTCAGCCCCCGCGATCTGGATCTGTGGTTAGGAGATGCATACCTGACGCTGCTTCAGGCAAACTTTGCTGAAAGCGATTTTGAAGAGGCGAAAAAGTGGGGTTTGCTCGCTGTTCAAATGACCCCCAAGGCCCCCATTCGACTAGCACTTATGACCGCATCCTGTATTCATACAAATGACCCTGAAGGCGCAGCCTACTACGCCCGAAAACTCGAAGAACTCTCACCTGATTTTATTCCCAGCCTGCTAAGCGGGGCAGTCACGCTGTACAAGACGCCTGAACATAATTTAATACTAATCGACGGATTGCACAAAGCCGGATTTACATGAGGCTGGGCGAACGATGAACCCAGGAAAAATATAATTCGAAAACAAGCCGATGCAACAACGCACAAATCACCCTTGGAGCTATTCAACCTGACCTTCTGTTGGTCATGGATAAGAAACAAGGTTGATCTTGGCCATATAAATACAATCCTCGAAGTATCCGGTCCGGGAGATGATTTAGCTTAGTAAATTCCACATCCATTAATTGCACATAAAAAATGTTATGCCGTACCCGAACTAACCATGAATCTAAATGCGATTGTCGCGTTTTCATTAGCGCTTTACTTCAAACCAACATTCTCACTCAGGATAAATAATCATGCCAAAACAAGTCGCCGCAGCTCAAAAAGCATTTCTCTCTGCTAAAGCTGATTTTTTCAAGCTTGCCGCAAAAACGGACAAAGCCATTACTAAAGAACGTGATGCGCTCAGACGAAAGTTAAAACAGGCCAATAACAAGCTCAAGAAAACTCGAACCAAGTTGGTGGCAGCAGAAAAGAAACTGCAAAAATCAGGTGCGGCGGCAGCAAAAAGTCAGGTTGAAAAAATGAACAAACTTGTTGGTGAAGCCAAATCTGAAGCGATGGAATTAAGAGAAACACTTCACGATGTGAGTGAGCGCGTAAAAGCATCGAAAGAATTTTCGGCGACGGCTAAATTCTTCCAACGAGGGATTGAGAAACTTGACAAGGAATGGGAAAAACATATCGAGAAAAAAGAAAAGAGCAAACCAAAGGCAAAAGCCGCTAAAAAGAAAGCCGCAAAGAAAAAAGTCGCTAAAAAGAAAGTAGCGAAGAAGAAAGTAGCGAAGAAGAAAGTAGCGAAGAAGAAAGTAACCAAGAAAACAGCGGCGAAGAAGAAAACCACTAAAAAGTAAAAATTACATTGCTTTTAGCCGAAAAAATCGGATCGCGGAGTCTGAGAAACTTTCTTGATCAATAATACACTCGGTTAACTTAAAGAGTAAAAACCTGGACACCACCTTACAGAGCCTTAAATCAGATTTTGGTATCATCTTTTCACGCGTGCCCGGGTTTTTCTTTAACCTGTTTTTTGCATCACATTATGTTTTTTAGATCACACCAGCCTTTATGATGCGGGCGTGATTTTTAATTTATCGCATCAGTAATATTCGGAGTCAAAGAACTATGGGTTGGCGTCTTTCATTGGAAAAGTCTGTTTGCGAAGGCTATTCCGCCCGGGCAGAAAAACTGCCGTGAGCCAGGTATCTTTGCACAAGATCAATCACCTCATCATTTTTCATAATAAACGCGTGGCTAACCGCAACGACCCTGAAATCTGACATTCCAGCCAAAATGGAATCCGCGACAGATATTTTTCCATCATCCGGGTTTGTAAGGACAGATGATGTAATCGGATCGATTGTGCGATTTCCAGCGATCACCGCAAAATTAAATCCCGGGGTTCCGAGTTGCAAGGGTATGCTGTCTTTGTCTTTTCCAAGCTGTGATCCCGCCGGGCCATTCACCCAGTCGTATCCCGGGAGGTTTCGCATTGCATCCACGGCTTCACTTCCCTGATTAGGTGGAGCCAGCATAACGACACGACCGACCCGCTCCGAACTGTTTTCGTTGAAATAAAACCGCACTAGTATGCCACCCATAGAATGGGTGACGAAATCGATAGTTGTATCCTGTCCGCATCGATTCATCCCTTCTTCTACGGCCAAAGGGGCAAGTATTTCAATTGAGTGCTCTCGCGAGGGATAGTCAACATTAACAACCTGATACCCCTTAGATGACAACGCCTGATCCATTTTATCCATTGAGCGGGCAGATCGAGCCAGGCCATGGAGAAGCACAACACAACGGTTCTCGGCTTGATCGTCAATACCGCTAACCGCTTTGGCGTATTCTGGCACTAGAAGCAGAACTACAAAAAGTGCCAAAGCCATAACAGGATACACATCGTTTCTGTTGATCATGTTGTGTTTAGTCTTGCTTTGGAGATGACAACTGCTCGAGAGAAGTTGCGATTTTTTTATGATAGTCGGATGGAAATGTCCAAAGTTCATAACCACAGCTACTTTCTACCGGTTCCAATCCACGCTCCAGAGGACTGCCCCTAAAATTAAGCAGCAATAGTGCATCGCTACTAACCCAGGAACTTGTATACCAGTAGTCATGGGAACGCACGCCGACATCGGGAATAACACCTGGATCAATATAGATCACATCATAATTGTCGGTTCTGCTCAATGCCACGGACCAATCTATCATTTCGTCATCAAGTTCCTCAATATCAGGGCTACCGGCTCTTGATTTTCGACTAAATAATTTCGACAGCTTTAGAACAAAGTCCTCTTCATTAATTGTAATTGTGACATTCTCTGTCAGATCAACAAATTGGCGCAGACTTCGGGTGAATCCGTTCAATTCAACATCGCCACCCACAAGATAAATTGAGCCGAGCCGTAATTTGTCACTATAGGCTTCTCGATCCAATTCCTCAGCATTACTTCCGAGAAACGCGAGTGCATCCGTTACAAGCTGCGTTCCTGCGCTGTAGGCGAGGATATTTATCCTCTCTGCATCGGTATATTTGGACAATAAACGTATGAACCGAGCAAAAACAGGCACCGTAGCCTGGGCATTGTGGAGATCCCTTGAATACCTGAAGAAGTTTTCTCCTGTCGGCCAGGCATAAAACATCATCAAATCGGTCCGCCCGGAAAAGTGTCGATACTGCGCGGCCTGAGCCGCAGCACGGTAAAAGTTTGCGTTGGCACCGTGGACATACACGGTAATATCTTTAATTGGGTTTTGTTTGATATAGTTATTTATTGCATTGAAGGTACGTTGAAGATCGGGTGTGAGTTCATCAATGCTGGAAGTATGGGAGAGTAATCCGCGTCGTTCTACGCCGGTCAAACTGAGCGGGATTTTTTCCTGACGATCAGGGTTTGTGGACCATTCAAGAATTTGATCCCAGTTCTCCTCGCCCGTTGCGATCTGAACAAAAGCGAGGCCAAATCGTAAATCCTTGTCAAATTTCCGGACATAATAATCTGAGGATCCCGGTTCCCCGGATAGACGGTTTGTGGCATAAGCGATCCGGATGGATCCGTTTCGAAATTCCTGAGGCGTCGATTGATAGGGATCATATTCAGCATTCACTGAAACAGGTGGTCGCATCAGATGGATTGTTGGCTGACACGCAGCGAGACTCAATGCGAGCAAGGGTGCAAGCAGCCCAACGCGCAATCTTTGCGTCACCAGAATCATAGGCATTTCATGACAATTACCAAAGTTCATCCCTTTTTCATCATTACACAATTACAGTCACTGATGCTTCCATCTAATGAACACAAACAGAAGTTTCTGAAATTAGCCTGTTTATATTGGACAGCACATAGTCGGCACCGCATAGTCCGCACCGCATAAAAGGTAAGCCCGAACTTGAGCTAAAAAACGATTCCTGCACCCAAAAGCCTGTTTAACGGCATATCTACCTGAGTTTTTAACACCTTGACTCTAACGAACTTTAGTTTACCACGCACAGAGACTGCCTCACCCATTTCAGGGTAAGGAAATTTCTTAATCGAAATACTGAGCAGAGTGCTTACTGGTGCTGAAATCACATTTCACACGTTTTAGATAAATCCTCTATTCATTCGAATAATCTGAAATTTTCAATGCTATAAGGTATAGCATCTGGATTTTCAAAAACCAGTTTTTAAAATACGATTAGTTAAGTACAACTTGGGCCGAGAAAAATTTTTGAGAATCTGGTTTAATGACAACAAAATTACCAATCGCTTTGAGCTTCTTTTTATCGTTTACCTTTCTGTCGGCGGGGACTGTCTACGCTCAACAAAGCGGACAATCCATTCAGATTCAATATGGTTACGTCGTGTCGTCTAAATATGTCCAGGAAAAGTCGAATGCGGGGAAGTCTGCACTCATCGGTGGCACCTTGGGTTACTATGCAAACAGGAATAAATCACGATCTACCCGAGCAGCCAGTACTGCTGTCGGTGCCGGGTTAGCCGGGGGAGCCAAACAAAGATCAGAGGGCGATCGTGAAGCGCGTGAGTACAGAATCCGAACAGCCTCCGGTGAGGTTGCGATAATCTCAGACCAGACAGAAATTCATGTTGATGACTGTGTGGTGGTAGAAAATCCGGGTGGAAACAGTGCCAATATTCGGCGCGTGGCAAACACGTTCTGTGACCCTGAATCTTCAGAAGTCGTTAGCGAAATACAGGATGAATTGCAAGAAGAAGCTCAAGAATGCGTGAGCGCCAAAAACGAGCTTGTGAACGCGCAAGATGATGCCGCTGTGGATCGTGCGCTCCGTAAGGTCTCCATATTATGTGACACTTAATCTTCGCTCAGTGCCAAACGATAGTTTGAATCTATCGATGTTAAAAAGCATTTAATTTTTTTAACTAATTCCACTACTTGCTATTATTATTCAGGTAATCCCGCATTTAGCAGGCCCGCTTTGATTTGCTCAAGGTTTTCCTTATTGCGATATTCCAGGCCGGCCATGTATTGGGTTACGGAAAAATCCGGGTTAATCTCAAGAACAGTGGAAACGGGTTCCCGGGCTTCTTCCAACATACCCATCTCCCCATACAGAGATGCGAGATTGACGTACAAAGATAAAAATCTGGAGCCACTGTTTGTTCCGGCACGGAACGCAGCAATTGCCTCATCATAGTACCCACTGAATCGAAAGGCATTACCAAGCGCCCACAGATAGTAAGTCGGGTAAATGGGGCATCGGCGCATTGCGCTCTTGATCATCTCCAGCGCCGCCTCCGGTTTACCACATTTAGTATAGGTTATTCCGCTTAGCACTAAAATCTCGGAATGGCCCGGAGCAAGTAGAATAGCCTCGCCGAAAGCATCCAGCGCCATCTGATACTGGCCCAGAGACAGATAGCTCAGTCCCAGCAGGGAGTGCGCATCGGCGCACTCCGGATCAAGCTGGAGCGCTTTTTGGCCGCATTCAATAGCAGACTGTAACGCACTTTCCCTGATATCTGCACTGGCATAACTGACGCCCACATCGGCACTATGATTATATGTCCAGCCTTTCAGCACCCATGCCATCGCATAATCAGGGTCAAGTTCCATGGCTTTTTTACAGCAGCGTAACGCTTCGGATTGATCCTTGCTTTGGCCGTTGGCAATTCGATCCATACCTAATCTTACTTGCTCCCGCGCCTCAAGACTTTTTGTTCCCGCAGACCAGAATACAGTCTGTTCTCCCCCGCTCAGATAAACATCCATTGCGCCAACAACTTCTTTGGTAATGTCATCCTGAACCGCAAATACGTCTTCGAGCAATCTGTCATAACGCTCTGCCCAAACATGATGTCCGGTAACCGCATCGATCAACTGCGCAGTCACTCGAACCCGGTTGGCAGATTTTCGAACACTTCCTTCCAATACATATCGAACCCCCTGCTCCAGACTAACTTTTTTGATATCAACGGGCTGCTCCCTGTAGGTAGAAGTTGAATGACGGGCCACCACAAGCAAACCGGGAATTTTTGACAACGTAGTAATAATGTCTTCGCTGATTCCATCGGCAAAAAATTCCTGCTCAGGGTCCGTACTCCTGTTAGAGAAGGGCAAAACCGCAACGGACGGAGAATCCGGCAGGGACAGGTCAAAACCGGGGATATTGGTTGTAGCAGGCCTGGACGGATGATTCTCCCCGCCTGCAGGAATGTCTTTTTCAGGGTCTCGAGTACCGGCAGAACACGAAAAAACATGAATCGGCTTGGGAATATTTTTTACTTGCTGCTGACCGCAATCCTTGAAATAAGCATCTACCTTCCCACTTACATGGTCAACCACAGTTGCAGAAACACAAACACCACCGGGTTCACACAGCGCTTCCAGGCGCGATGCCAGATTGACTCCATTACCGAATATGTCACTATCTTCTACGACGATATCACCAATATTAATACCAATGCGCAACACAACACGTTTATCGGGATCAACATCTGCGTTAGATTGTTCCAAAGACTGCTGCACCGACAATGCAAATCCAACCGCATCGACTGTGCTGTCAAAATCCATCAGAATACCATCCCCCATCAACTTAACAATTCGTCCATTAAACTGTTCGGCAGCAGGGTAGACAATCTCCTCAAGCAGAACTCTGACTGCCTCCAATGCGCCCTCTTCATCTCTCGCCACCAGACGACTATAGCCCACCACGTCAGCCGCTAGAATAGTTGTTAGTTTGCGTTTAATAACCATAGACAAAGTATCAGGTATTAGACTATTTGCTTGTAGATAAAGCAAATTCGACCCCGTCGAGACAACACCTTCGTTTCAACAGCGCATGTAAAGAAGCGTAAACAGAATCAGCGTCATCCGGATTTTGAAAACCAAAACGGACACGGTAACGCATGTCAACAGCAAAAAGTACGCCTACGGGCGTTTGCATTAAAACCGATTCAGAATGTCTGTGTTTAATCGTCTCCAGGCCGGTATACCTGAGTTATCAATGTCCAGACTTAAACTGATGTGGCTAATTATACGAATAGATATAATTGGCGACCGGCTGTACCATACGGCGATCTCAACTGCTATAGGGCACGGATATGCAGCGAATGATCTTAAACAGTAACTAGGAAAAATCATGTTAAAAGAAGAATTTTGAGTATGCGGCTGGAAGATTATTTGATACGCATAGGTTATGAAGGTGAAGTCCAACCTGATTTAGATTGTCTTACACGAATTCATCGTTGCCACGCCCTGAGCGTGCCATATGAAAACCTTGATGTGCAACTAGGGCGCCCACTTGACCAAGACGTCGAACGTATATTCCATAAGATCGTGTCATGCAAACGTGGCGGCTGGTGTTATGAGCAAAATGGATTGCTTGGGTGGGCACTCAATGAGATTGGCTTTGATGTTACCCGTGTCGTTGGTGCCATGGAGCGCCGTGAATGGGGCGATGAGATGCTCGGCAATCATCTTTTACTGCTCGTTAAGTTGGACAAGACCTACATCGCAGATTTGGGCGTCGGTGATGGTGGTCGCACACCGATCCCTCTTGTTGAGGGTACACATCACCAGAGTGATCTGGAGTTTCGTTTGGAGCGTATTGATGATGGGTATTGGCGGTTTCACAATCATTCTTTTGGAATCCCTACGACTTTCGACTTCAAACAGGAAGCTGCTGATGAAACCCTGATAGCCAGAACAAACCTTGAACTCCAGACCAGCTCAGATGCGCTTTTTGTGCAAAATTTTGTTGTGCAAATCATGCGTGAAAATACTATTACCTGTCTGACCGGCAAGGTCATGAGGGAGAAAACATCGACCGGAACCACGAAAACATTGCTCTCGTCAGCAAAGGAACTAGAACACACTTTGTCCGAAACTTTTGGGATTAAGGACCCTGAAATACAATCAATTTGGCCAAAAATACAAGCAAGACATGCTGTCGTGTTTGGGAGTCAAGTCTTAGATCAAATCGATGTTTCCAAAATAGAATTCTAAGAAGCTACTCGATTTATAGATTAACCAACCGCTTCCCCTTCACGCAATAAGTCGGTCTGTGGGGTGATTCATTGGCTAGAAGCCCCGTAGTGTTCCTATCCCGCTTACCGGTAAAAAATACATCCAGTGCCCGGGTAAAAACTGATTTGTCGTCAACCAGAGTAAAAAGCGTCATAGAGGAATGAAACTTCATACCATCCGACGAACCAAATATTGTATGTACATCTTTCTTAGGGTGTTTAAGTACCAACTCAACACATTCAACCAGACGTGGTCCTAATACTGGGTGCGCCAAGTACTTCTTAGCCTCGGCTACATCTGCAATACCAAACTTATGCGCCATGGCACTATGTCCAAGACCCGTTAGCTGGGGAAAGATAAACCACATCCAGTGCGTTTGCTTCTTCCCTGATTGCAGCTCCGTTAAGACCTGAGGGTAAACCGCATTCTGTGCATTAACGAAGGTTTCGAATTTCTGATCTGCGGCCATGTATCGAATGATAACACCGCTATTTCTCGTTGCTGATTTGGGGATATCTGCGCGGGCGTACCCAGAACCAGCTGGCAACCACCAACGCACCGAAGGTGGTATAGAGTAATACAAACACCCAGTCGGGCGCACGATAATAGAGCAATTGCCCCAGCCAGTGGGCGATAAAAGTACCCTTATACGTCTGGTCACCGGCCATGGTGCGTAAATTCATTTCCCAGATTGTCAGTGGGCAGATGATACCGAGCCATGATTGCAGCACGACGATGGCAATCGCAAGCAAGTGCCCCAACCTGAACCAGAAATGAGAAACCCAGTTCCAGCCGCGCCATTTACCGATAAAGATCAGAATCAAACCAAATATCACGAAACCCACAAACAACGTGTGTATCACCAGCAAAGCATCAGCCGTGATCAGGTATAAAGTTTTGTCGTCCAAAATCTCGTCAGCCGTTTATAACCCATCGAAAACCCTATGATAGTATACCTCGCCTGCATTGCGGGAGTGCACCACCGGGGGCAATTTTCTGCCAGTCAGTTGAAATAGTTGACCGGCAGTAGCATACTCTAAGTGGTCGCATAAACTACTGTAAATTCGATCTGACTTGGAATCAGGAGAATACAATATGGAGACACAGACATCCTACATGCAATGGGTGAAGACTCAGACCGATGTGCTTGTTCCATTGCTGCGCCATCTCCGAACCGAACTCGGCGAAGAGAAAGCCAACGCACTCGTGTATCCGGCGCTCAGAGAACACATGAAAAAATGGATTTCTGAATTTGCCTCAAATGAATCAGATGATCCCGTTAAAAACTTTATCAAAACCTCAGAGATGCTTGAGGAGACCTTCAAAGGTGATGTTGATTACGATGTGTTAAAAAATGATGACGAGGGCTTAGATTTAAACGTAACACGCTGCCGATATGCGCAATTTTTTCGCCAATTAGGGGAGCCAGAACTGGGAGCGATCTTAGTCTGCGAAGCGGACGATCACATCGCCGATCTATCTGCTCCTACCGTAAATTTCTCTCGAACTGATACCATGATGAAAGGTGGAACTCACTGCCCTTTTCGATATAAGTTTGAAAACCACGGCGAGTAGGCAGGCTGTTTAGGGCAACTATCTTAGGGCAACTATCGGCCTGATGGGTTTACAAATCTGGCCGGCTGTCCCATACTTTTGCTGACGTTTTCTGATTGACCAATAGCAACCGTAGTCAACTCGCAGTCTTCTTGGTGATATCTCATTAAATTACCGTGTTGACCAAATCTCGCCGCTCCGTAGGCGAAATGATCAAAGTAAATCACATGTACAAAGATAAAGTAGTTTGGGTGTAATTGATCTCCAGCAACTTCGGTGGGGCCAATGAAGCGTCGATTGTCCGCTATTCTAGCAGCTGACGTGGTCGGTTTCAGCCGACTTATGGAAGTAGACGAAGAATCGACTGTCCAAACACTGAACAGGTATCGGGAGGCGATAGACAGGCTGGTCACTGACCATTACGGCAGGGTGTTTGGCACCGCAGGTGATAGCGTGATTGCTGAATTTGCCAGCCCAGTGGAGGCGGTACGTTGCGCGGTAAAAATTCAGAACAAAATTCAACTGCTCAGTTCTGGAGTGGCCGATGAAAGTCGTATGAGCTTTCGAATTGGAGTTAACCTCGGAGACGTCATCGTCGATAGAGAAAATCTTCTTGGTGACGGTGTGAATGTTGCGGCTCGCCTGGAATCCATCGCCGATCCTGATGGGATCACACTGTCGAGATCGGTATACGATCTGGTACGGAAAGCAGTCGATCTAGATTACGAAGACCTGGGTGAGCTAAAAGTAAAGAACATTGAAGAACCGATCCGCGCATATCGTGTTGTGCTGACAAACAACGGTCAGCAGACGGTGGGAAAAATATCGAGACCCAAAAAACCTGAAAAACCATCTATCGCTGTCCTTCCATTCGACAACATGTCTGGAGATCCTGAACAGGAATACTTCAGTGATGGTATTACCGAAGACATCATTACTGCACTGTCTCACTTCAAGGCTTTTCCGGTTATTGCCAGGAACTCGACTTTTACCTACAAAGGCCAAGCCATCCGGGTCCAGCAGATTGCAGAGGAGCTCGGTGCCCGTTATGTAATCGAAGGCAGCGTGCGCAAAGCCGGGGAGCGTATACGCATCACCGCCCAGCTGATTGATGCAGAGACAGGACATCACGTATGGGCGGAAAAATATGATGCCACCATAGAAAACATTTTCGATGTCCAGGATGAAATGACACTGAAGATCGTTTCCACTGTTCAACCCGAACTGGCCTTGGTGGAACTTAAAAAAGCGGCGATCAAGCGCCCCGAAAACCTGACGGCATGGGATCTTGTGCTGCAAGGCATGGCGCTCGCCAACAAGCACACGGATGACGATCATGAATCAGCCCGAAAACTATTTCAGTCCGCAATCGAGCTCGATCCAAACTATACAGATGCGTGGTCAGGACTCGCCTGGTCGTATCTAGCAAATCTGACATTGAAGGGCCCTGATGAACGGCAGGATTTTATCGAAAGGGGACTTCAGGCTGCGATGCGTGCGGTTGACCTTGATGATCGTTCTGCGTTTGCCCACTATGTACTCGGTGTCGCTTATGTTTGGGGTGAACAAATTGACAGAGGAATCAGCCAAGGAGAAATTTCATTGCAGCTTAACCCCTATCACGCCCAGACACATATGGGTTTGGGGAATCGCCTTGATCTTGCCGGTAGGACCGATGAAGGGATCAACAAGATGGAGCAGGCCCTTCAGCTCAGCCCGAGGGACCCGTTCTGCTCAATCATCATGGCCTACCTTTCGCGCGCTTACCTTAGCCTGGAACAACCGGACAAAGCCAATGAGTGGATTGAAAAGTCCGTTAATCTCCAACCTAAAAATCCGGACCTGCGGTACCGCTACGCTATTTGCTTAGCCCACCTGGATCGTGTAGCGGAAGCAAAGAGTGAGTTAGAGAATTGCGATAAACTACAGCCCGGATTTCTCGCTACCCGGGAAAATTGGCGACCCTATTCTGATGATACCCGAAACCAGCGATTCTTCGCTGGAATTATGCGACATAGGCTTATTTACCGTGAATAAACAATAGTCGATCGGTGATGCTCAGGGCATATTTGAGTCCGATTAGAGTTTAGTCGACTGTCCCTTCAGGGCAAAACAGCGTCACCTGATAACTAAGCACTGTCCGATCTAATCGAGCCCTGTGTCTGGAATTTGTCAGGTCGGGTGCGGTTTTTACAACTGACTAATCCACATGCACTTTCCGAAGGTAAGTAAGACATAGTGACTCTGATTCTTAGTCCTTCGCTTCGACGCCTGCCAATTCAATCAATTCCATAATGAATTTTTTCTCAAGAACAAATGCGTCTGAGTAGATCATGCCACGCGCTCCTTCGATGCTAACAATCAATCGCAAGGAATCATTTTTAGCTTGGTTAGACAACGCATCAAAGGTGGCATCATCAGGGACACTGCAATAAAAAGTTTTTCCTGCTATCAAGCCCTCTTTTGTTGATAATGCGCTCCAGCGACTTGTTGTAGCCTGCTCAAACGGAATCCCATCATCTTCGGCATCCACAAACTCAAACATAACGGACTTAAGTTTTTCTGTAGAATCACCTCCCGCCGCCAATGCACTCACTACCACACACGCTTCTCCGGCAACAATTAAAAATTTGGGCTGTCCCAATATTCTAATAGACTCGGGCAATGCGGGTAGTGGGTCAAGTTCATTTATGATGGCACGCACCGGCTTCAGGTTTTCCGCATTCCCCAGCATCAACCAGTCTTCATTATTCATAGCGGAAAAATCATCTGACCGTATCGACCCGACGATAATCACATCAGATTCAGGTTTTACATCAGAGGATACGAACAACTCCAGGTCTCTGACTTCACCGGGTTCCAGAGTACCAAGTTGCTCTATCAGCGTTGCGGTAATAGTTTCCTGATCGGAATCAATAACAAGAATTTCTATATCGCCTTCATCCGATCGCCGGTCACCAATGTTGGATGCCGTTACTTCCAGGATCCAGCCCAAATTTTCTATATCGTTTGATGTGCGAAAAACCGGTTGTGCATCTTCCAGGCTTAACTGTAAATTTGCAATCCCTTGATTTCCATCAAACTCTGCAACCATTCCGCTCACACCCTTGAAAGACTTAAGAACACCGCCATTCGAGTCGAACGGTATACGTAGCGATGAAGGAATTCCGTTGATATTTCCTGGTTCGAAACTTTCAGGAATACCTTTATCTTCCAGATGTTGAACGTGTTTAGCAATAAACGTTTCAACACGCTCCTTGTTAACTCTGATTATTTTTTGCCCGGAACGCCGAAGCATTCCTGCTTTTCCCCATTTCCAGTTTGGATTACTAACTTCAAATAAACTTTCCATCATTCCATCTTCTGAAATCTCCTTCATTAGCCAAATCAGCTCCCTGTCCCTGTCTACATTATCACCCAGTCTGCCCAGACGATCACAAGCAGCCAATAAATGATCCAGTGCAGATTGAAGCATACGATGGGTTTTCGGTAAGCTTGCGCCCAAAGAGTCGGGATCCCGGCCCGTATACGTATCACGCGCATGTCCAAGTCGAATTCCGTAGCCGGCATGCGATTCCCAATCCTCTAGAAAGTGCAAAAACTGCCCGAGTTTAATCAACTTTGATTCAAGGTTTGTTTCTGCAACGGACCGGATCCATAATTCTCTAAATCGTTGATCAGAATGTCCAAAAGCGTGCCACTTTACTTTATTATTTGTTTTTAGTGGATTCTTTTCCGCGAAAGTAGTCTGGTTCTCGTCCATCCCCCAATCCGCGCTAGCGATAATATGAGACTCTTCCCAGTTGAAGCAGGTTGCCAATGAAAGTGAAAATCGAAGGTAGTAATGGGTGTCCCGCTCAAATGCTAAAACGTCAGCGGGTTTAGACGCTCCCAAAAAGACCAGAAAAATAAAGGACAGGCGTAAACGAATACCCATCAATGATATCTTTGCCATCCGGTTCTCAGCATTTTTACGTTAACTGCTCCAGTGAGATTATATTTATATTTTTAAACAACTGAAAACTGAATATTATGAAAGAAGCCGTTGCAACAAAAATTGCTCAAATCATAGCGTTATAGCGCCGTGTTCAAGTTTGGATTAGAGTGAGTCAAGTTAGCTCGGGCCGAAGAATATTATCAAACTAAAGGTGAGAAAACTCAGTCGTCCAGATATTTTTCAGGACCGAAATCCAAAGTTTCATACTTTGGCTGATAACCAAAAATTCCCTCCAGCCTCACGAGAAAGCTCCAGTTTGGACTATAGTCGCTCTTCCTGTCGAAGGTGAGGGTTGGCCGAAGTTCTACAAACAACCAATCGTAGCTGGTTCTATGCCGATATCGAACTCTAAAACGAGTTTTATCGACATAATCATCCGACCCATCATCGGGGTCTGTCTGGAAATAAGTGCTGAACTCATAGGCGAATGCGTGTTTGGGTGACTCCATCCGCTGATAGATTATGAAATGCTGTTCCGGACAAAAACCCCCGTTACATTCGGAATCTTCTTCCCACCAGCGCAACCGGGTTCGAGCTCGAAACAATGAAAGAGGAGCAATACCCCGATCAAAGTCCAGTTTTCCATCATATTCCAGACCATAGTCCCAATGCAGATAAAGCTTATTATCCAGTCGGCTGACCCAATTTTCATAAGGAACGGTTAATCGGTGACGAGCACGGCCAAAAACCTCGTAGTCATCACCGGGTTTTCGAATACCGACATCAAACGATACGCTTTTAAGGACATCAGAAAAAGGATTGAAGCGGAGCGCCAACGATTTATCAATATCATTTTCATCAGCCTCGTCAAAGTCGCCTTCCTCATCACCATTGATCACCAAAGCCCACTTATTGCTCAGCTGTGGTAGTGAGATTTTGGCAGAAACATGACCACCTAAACTGTCAGATTCTCCTTCGATGGATTCATAGTCTAAACTGACCTTCACCCGGGTTTGCTGCGAATCTTCTTCAAATCTTTCGTTACCGAAAAAGCTATCAACCCGGTCCGCTCCTTCAAGCACCTTTTGCGACCATTTTTCATGAAATTCTTCCACATCAGGATTTTTAGTGCCCGTATCTCCACCACCTTCAGACTCTTGCGCCAGCACAGTCGTCCCTGCGAGCAGAAGAACACCAAACCCAAATTTAAAAAAGGAAAAAATCATTACCAAATAATCATTCATAATTTACTTAGGTCTTTGCTAGGTCTTTGAAAGTGCCAATATAGATACTTTGCCACCCTTACTAACCTCAATTTTTAAAGGTATCGGGTTGTCTGCCTGATTGAGCCACACGGTAACCGTATCTTCCGGGCGATCGCTGCGGAATCGGGTAATCTTCCAACTTGTGAATTCACCGGCCGGCACGTTCACCGTTTCCTCTTCAGCTGCTTCGTAGGTATAGCTGCGAAGTCGCTTCGGGCTCACCTCTCTCACTTCCAGCCCTCCGATACTATTAACATCACGGTGCATCAATAGCAGTGGAAAGGTCACCGACTCAAATTGATCTCCTTCCTTAAACGTGCTGGTTTTACCTTCAGCTAACTCAATGGTGTAAGTGTCAAAATCAAAGGTAAAACCACGGTCATAGCTTTTTTTTCCTTCAAGTTTTTCAACGGCACTATGCAAGACAAGCGCTTCGTTCCGCCAGATAAATCGGGTGTCACTGGTATGTTCCTTTAACAACAGGCCCGCTATCCTGGTTGGTTTGGTAATTGATCCAAGCTGATAACCTCCCTTCTCGCTTTGAATGGAGATTTCGATGTTGCCAACATTCCGGTTTCCATAGGATACCGCATACACCAACTCCTGATCGCCCATTGGCATGTCAGGCGTTATGTCAGCAATTAAAGTGCCGTGGACCACCATCAGCATAAAGATGGAAAAAGAACGGAACATTCGGGAGGTGAATACGCGTGAAAAGGATACGGGTTTCCTAATTGATTGAAGCGCGCTAATCATTGTAGTAAACGTATTCAGTTTAGAATTTACAACACTTAATATATCAGTTTTTTATCACTTACCGCCACACTAAATAACACTAAATAACAATAATTACGACATCCAACTCAAATGGGACGCCTGTTTGTAAAAACCTGATGCAATCACGTCCGAACGCTCTTTGTGTCGCTGCTTAACACGACTTAATTGAGTGTCAAATCGCAGTCCGCCAGATCCAGCTACCATAATGCCGGCGGGCCAAACAAATTACTGTGGAAATAGATAATAACGGCGTACAATCCGACCCCGACTACCAGAGCAATCAGGTCAAACTTAAGCCCTGCTTCTCCGCTGAATTTGCGGCGGTCCGATCGAAGGGTCACTGAAAATAGATCAAAAATTGCGAAGATAGCAAAACTTCCAAATAATAAAATCGATGCTTTATCGCCGTTCGCAAGCAAATGGGAGGCCGACCAAAGCATTATTCCTATCAGCATAGGATGCCTGACGACACGTCTGATATGACCGGGCATATTAGCCGCTGAGAATAGGACGGTTGCGGGCAGCATCAAAATGAAAGGCGCGTACTGCCCCCACCTGGGCGGCTGCCATAAAAACACAAACTCGGAAACACCTTTGCCATAAATAATCAAACCCAGACCCACAAATGAGATCAGACTAAATCCGATTCGGTAACTTGCTTGACCCAACCTGTCTACCAACGCTTGCCTGTATGCCGTAAACGATGGCAACAAATGTATTCCAAAAAAAATAGCGAGCCCGAAGATGAGTGGTAACATTCTGAATTTGATTCTGGTTGTCTAAAAGCATGTTACATCTATTGAAATTTTTAATCAGCAATAATTTAGCAATCTCCGCTCAATAAAATTCTTCTCCAGAAATGCATGCTTTATCCATTCTCCTGCCGTTTCGAAATGCCCGGTCCACACTAAAGGCAACACTGGAATCCATTGACTCCCAGGTCTTTGGTCATTACGAGCTGATTGCGATTAACGATCACAGTGAGGACGATTCTCGTACTATTGTGTCGGGCTGGAGTAATTCACGCTGCCGCCTGATTGATAATCCGGGCAAAGGTCTGGTGGATGCACTTAATCATGGAATTGAGGCGTGCACAAATGAATGGATTGTGCGGATCGATGCAGACGACCTCATGCACTCCGATCGCCTTTTGCGGTTGTGGCAAACCGTTGTGGCCAAACCTTACCTTGATCTTATTGCACACAGAGTCAGGATGTTTTCGAATGAGCCCATATTAGCGGGTTATCGGGAGTATCTAAATTGGCAGAATCAGGTGCTTTCCGCACAACAGATATCCAATGAAATCTATGTTGAGTCTCCATTTGCACACCCCGCGGTAATGTTTAAAAAAGAGCTTGTAAAAACTCTGGGTAAATACAAAAAAGGGGACTTTCCAGAAGATTACGAACTCTGGCTTAGAATGCACGCGTCCGGTGCCAGGATGCTCAAAATTCCCGACGTATTGCTGGACTGGCGGGATTCACCAACTCGTCTGTCACGAACAGACAAAAGCTATCGCAGAGAAGCCTTCGATAATCTGCGAGCACAATATCTTTCGCACGATCCCAGAGTCAAACAGAATCCTGCCCTGATCATCTGGGGTGCCGGAAGAATCACCCGGAAACGCTGTCAGCTTCTTCTGGATAAAGGTTTTACTGTTTCCGCGTGGATTGACATTGACCCAAAAAAGATAGGTAACAAATTGGATGGTGTTCCGGTCTTAGATCATTCCTGGTTAGCCACTGCGTCACCCAAACCTTTTGTTCTGAACTATGTTAACAATCATGGGGCTCGGGAAGAAATCGACCAGATTTTGACCGGATACGGCTATTTGAAAGGTAAGAACTACCTGTCTGTGGGATGATGATCGACAGAACCCGTCTATACTTTCTCTGGAACACCTGCAGAGCGTCGCAAAACCGCATGGGGATAACCGCGCTCCTCAAGAAATTGAAGCAAATCCCGGGTACCAATACTCACGGTGATCCGATTATCCATGGGATGAGCGTGTACCTCCTCATGCGTCAGCAACGCCTCATCAATGTAAAACGTTACTTCCCTGTTGTGATCATTTAATAAACCGAACGGACTGACGGCACCCGGAACGACGCCAAGATACGTCATGAGTCGATCCGGACTGCAGAAGGAAAAACGCTTTGCACCGATATCAATGGCCGCTTGTTTCAGATCAATCGCCCGATCTTCATGCAGTGTCAACAACCACATCTTTCCTTTTTTATTTTTCAGGAACAAGTTCTTAATCTGACCTTGTTCTGTTTCATGCTCGCCACGAATGGCTCTTGCATCTTCTACTGTCATTAAGGGTGCGTGGTGAAGCACACGATAATTAATTCCCGCCTGATCGAGCATGTCGTAGAGCTGTTCGCTGGTAAGAGGCGCAGGGATAATCATATTCAAAGCCAGAGGGTGGTCTAAAAACTGTGCATGTCAGTTATAATCGGCCGCATTCTAATGCCCCTGAACCCTACCTGTCGATACAAATGGCACGAAAAAGCACCCCTCAGAACCACAAGGATGACAATGTTCCCGTCCAGCTAGAAACATTGCCCATGGCGGAATTTACCGAGAAGGCTTATTTACACTACTCAATGTATGTCATTCTCGACCGAGCGCTGCCCAACATTGGAGATGGATTAAAGCCGGTTCAGAGACGGATTGTTTACGCCATGTCAGACCTGGGTTTACATGCCACCGCAAAGTTTAAAAAGTCAGCTCGAACCGTGGGCGATGTACTGGGGAAATTTCACCCTCACGGTGATTCTGCCTGCTACGAAGCCATGGTGTTAATGGCCCAGTCGTTCAGCTATCGTTATCCACTGGTTGACGGCCAGGGAAACTGGGGCAGTCAGGACGACCCAAAATCCTTCGCCGCAATGCGATATACGGAATCTCGTCTGACTCGATATGCACAGCTGTTGCTCGAAGAGCTGGGTCAAGGTACAACAGACTGGGCACCGAACTTTGACGGAACTCTGGAAGAGCCAAAACTGCTCCCGGCTCGATTGCCAAATGTCTTGTTAAACGGCGGTTCCGGAATTGCAGTGGGCATGGCCACAGACATTCCACCTCACAACATGCGTGAAGTCGTATCTGCCTGTGTTCGCCT
>JAIBDK010000224.1 GCA_024679435.1 Gammaproteobacteria bacterium
ATATAGCGTTGCTTTTTGTCATGTCCTCGAACCATTAAGCCGTAGGCAACATTGTTAAGAACATTTAGATGAGGAAACAATGCGTAGTCCTGAAAAACAGTGTTTACCGTTCTGCGGTAGGGTGGAACATTCAGCATTGATTCGCCAAATATTTGTATATCACCGGATGTGGGGTTGTCGAAGCCTGCGATGAGTCTCAAACACGTAGTTTTTCCAGAGCCGGAAGGACCCAGCAGCGCGAAAAACTCACCTTCGCAGATTTCTAGGTCAACGGCGTCAACGGCTTTTACGTCGTCGTATTGGCGACCTAAATTCGATAGAACAACTGCGTTTGTCATAAGACGTTTGAGAATAATTTAGAAATCCCCGCCACTGTTGGTGACGAGGATTCGACCAGACTGGTTATGCGGATTTAGCGGCCTCCGATAACACCAATGTAATCCGATACCCATCGATAATAGGGTACGCATTGTTCCTGGCTCGCACATTTTGAAACAGGTGTCTGCCAGAATTTGATTTTCGCAAAATCATCCATACCATTGGTTGTACATCCTTCTGCTGTCTGCATGCCCCGTCCGTCGGTACATGCGGCGGGTACCGCAGGATTGGCGCCAAACCATACCGATAGATCGCTTTGCAGGTTTGATGCCAGCGTATGTTCCATCCACATATAGGCGCAGTTCGGGTTTTCGGCGTCAGCATGCATCATTGTGGTATCTGCCCATCCTGTCGCGCCTTCAACGGGGATAGTGGACGCGACAGGTTGTTTTTCGCTGGCCAGCAGATTTACCTGGAACGGCCAGGAGCCGGAGGCCACAACGCCTTCATTTTTAAAATCATCCATCTGGATAAACGCATCATGCCAGTATCGAGAAACCAGTTTTCGTTGTTGCCTCAATAAATCCAGCGATGCCTTGTACTGGTCTTCGTTTAACTCATAGGGGCTTTCAATACCAAGTTCAGGTTGATGATGCATTAGATAGTTTGCGGCGTCCGCGACATGAATCGGACCGTCATAGGCTTGCACTCTCCCCATGTTCGATTGGCCATCATCGAGTGTGGTTTCCTCGAAAACGACACTCCAGCTTGTTGGAGGTGTTTTGAATGCTTCGGTGTTATACATTAATACGTTTGGCCCCCACATATAAGGCGTTCCATAATGCACCCCGTCTACCGTATGCCAGGGCGCGTTCTTGAGTCGATCATCCACGGTCGCCCAACTTGGAACCAGGTCAACGTTGACAGGTTGGACGCGTTTGCCTGCTATCAATCGTAATGATGCGTCTCCAGAAGCAGTTACCAGATCAAAACCCCCTTCATTCATTAATGCAACCATTTCATCTGATGTATTTGCGGTTTTTACATTAACAGCGCATCCTGAAGCTTCTTCAAATTTGGTGACCCAGTCGAAGCCCTCCATAGTTTCACCGCGCTCAATATAACCCGGCCATGCAACGATACTAACCTGCCCTTCTGCAGCGCCGATCTCTGCTTTCATTTCCGTTGCGCTGACTGAACCCACTAACGATGCAGTCAGCACCGGTATGAATACATATTTTTTAACGTGACTCATTTTCATTCTCCTGATGTGTTGGCTACATTAACTTCAGCCTTTGTGATAATCGTCATAAAACCCTGCAAAATCGGTAAAAAGCTATAATTGTGCGGGAAGAGGCTAGCTTACATTCAAGTTGTGGGATTGTGTTAGCCTAATTCGAACGAAGTGACGCCGAAATATTTTTTTGCGGGAACGTTCGGAAAGGTCCTTGTATACATTCGTGCAGTTTCGAAAACCGGAGACATGCCGTATTTTTGCGCCAGTGAAAGGGCTTGATCATTGATTCCGGGAGTGTCGAGAAAGATTGAGCTCGATGGTTCAATTCGGTCGACCAGTTCAACCAATAAAGATTCTGCCTGAGAAGGCTGATCGGCATAGAGTGGCCCAATCTTATAGCCTTCGCGGCACGGCCTGATCATTCCCCAGCCACAAAGTGCCCCGTTACCGATTATCCCAAGAGCAATTTTCTCCGGCTGCTTAAGCCATGACTTAAGAAATGACTTTCGCTCATCGGCAAAAAACTGGCGGTCGTATTTTTCTATCTCATCAAAAGACATGCGGTCAAGCTTTATAATCTGGAGGTTTTTACTGGCAATGTCCTGAGTCGCAGCTTTCTGCCTGAGTTTGAGCATGTCATCGACATTACCTAATTGTCTAATATTGTTATAAGCAAGTTTGAAATTTGATTTGTGATAATTGTCCTGTTGCTCTATCACTCCATCGAGACCAATGTTTCTGCCTTCAAGATGGCGCATTGCTGCTTTCCAGATTTGCATTCCGTAACCTGACCCCCGAAATTTCGGCTTTACAATATAAAAGCCAATGAACCCGAACGTATCGCCGTATCGAATGGCAGAAATCATCGAAACAGGTTCGTTTTCAAGTCGGCCCAATAAAAACCCGTCCGGATCGGCGCTGTAAAAACTGTCGGCGTCATGCAAACCTGGATTCCATCCCTCACTTGCAGCCCAGTTGATACCGATGTCAATGTCATTCCTGGACATGACGCTTATTTGTAGTTTTGAGCGGCTCATAGGATGCGATGTTGAGTGAAACCCTTGATAGGAGAGTGCATTTAAAAATATTTCAGGTAGAACAATCCGTGAAAGATAACGTATCGCTGTGGCAGATGAGCAGGCATATTGTGTTTTCAGCAGAGAGTTCACTCTTATCGACCGGGTCAATGGCGCGAAACATGATTTGACTCAACATGATATCACCAGTTTAACGTGTCACAAACATAAGTGGGTGAGGCATTATAATTTTGGGCGCATAGAGAAAGTGAAGTCCTATCTGAAATTGTGAGTTCACCTTTGTGTATCCCGCTTGTTATAAAAATGGAGTCTATTTCAATATTTTGAGCGCCTCTGATATCTGTAGCCAATCCATCGCCGATCATTATGACTTTTGATTTCTGTACATTTGGCAACAGTTTCAAAGCAGATTGAAAAATTTCAGACCCTGGTTTTCCAAAATAGGTTGTCGGGCTGCCGTTGAGTCTTTCATATAGTCTTGCGATGGCGCCCGCGGATATGCCTGTTTCGCCGCCGCGGATTGCAATCTGATCCGGGTTGGCACAGATCATTGGAAGATGAAAGTCACGCATTCTAATTAATGTTGTTTTCAGGTGATCCGCATTTTTAGGGTTACCTTTTGGAGCTCCGGTGTTTAAAACAAAGTCAGCTTCAGCTAAGTTTCCCGTCCACCGATAATCGAGACCGGCGCACAATGTTTGGCTGCGCGTTGGCCCTAAATAGTAGCCACAGGGTCCACGAATGGTGTCTATTGATCGTGTTTTCAATGCAAACCATGTCATCTCGCCGGATGAAATGATATCGGTATATAGATTATCCGTTATACCGACTTTATCCAGTTCCCCACGGATTTCATCAACACGTCTGGCGGCATTGGAGATGAGAATGATTTTTTTACTCTTTTTTATCAGGATCTCGAGGCATTCTGCCGCCGCGGTAAACCGATCAACGCCATCTTGGAGTACGCCCCATGAATCAATCAGAAAGCCGTCATATTGAGTATATAGGGATGAAATCCCGGGTATCAGTTTCATTGAATTCCTGATCTTATATTGCTTCGACTGTAAACAAACTATAGCCAGTGTATTGCTCAGGTTGCACAGAATTACTATTGTTGTGATAATCCCTGACGGTCTGGTTGGTGATCTAAAGTTAGTTTTATGCAGAATATTTTGAAAACAGACCGCACATTTTAATATAGGCACGATTTTAATACACGATTGAGGAATCATTGATATGAACAAAAAATTTAACCGCGCCGTGAAAATGGCTGTTCTTCTGATTGCAGGCTTCATGTGGACAAACGCGATGGCGGAGGAATGTTATCGTGGTACGCTGGATCAGAAGTATTGTGATATTAACCACGACCTTGTTGCGGATTTACCGATGGATGAAAGCGAATGGGTTGATCCGGACACGATCATCTTTTCATATACACCAGTTGAAGACCCCGCAGTTTATGCCAAAGTCTGGGATGGTTTTATTAATCACATGGCTGAAGTAACGGGTAAAAAAGTTGTTTTTTTTCCAGTGCAGTCATATGCGGCGCAATACGAGGCAATGCGATCGGGTCGATTGCATATTGCCGGCGTGAATACTGGCGGGAACCCTGTGGCCGTTTCTTGCGCCGGTATGGTTCCATTTGCAATGATGGCTTCAAAAGACGGTTCTTATGGATATGAAATGGAAATAATTGTGCCGACAGGAAGCGATATTACTTCACCGGCTGACATCAAGGGTCGCACTCTCGCATTGACTTCTCCGACTTCAAATTCCGGAAACAAGGCGCCATCTGCATTGTTAAAGTCTGAGTTTGGACTAGTTAAAGACGAAGATTTTGAAACTGTTTTTTCTGGGAAGCATGACAATTCTGTGTTGGGTATTGCGAATGATGACTATGAAGTTGCGGCAGTCGCAAATTCAGTTATGAATCGCATGATTGATCGAGATGCTGTTGACCCGGCCAAGATAACTTCAATCTATAAGTCTGCGACTTTCCCCACTACCGGATACGGACACGCCCATAATCTACATCCAGCAGTATCCGCTAAAATCAAGCAGGCATTCTTCA